>SKNL01000111.1 GCA_007120555.1 Balneolales bacterium | reverse complement strand
GATCATCAGGGATCGGCAAAAGCATCCTGTTGGGCATCCTGCCATGCATCTTGCCAGCCATCCTCCCGGCACTTTGATCCCGGCGGGTTTTTTTCCCGGTCCCGGCCACTTTTGCGTTTTTATTACGCCTGACGGGTTGCTTTGGTTTTTGTTTCATTGCTGATTCCATGCCTTTCATGGCGGGCTCAATACCGGTAATGATTTTCGGTTTCCATCATTGGTTTCTGACATATTTTCTTTCGACTGTCATTTGCCGGCTCTCATGAGCGTTTCGGTGATTTTGCGATTGGCTTTTGGGAAGGCATATCCGACAAGCTCATCCGCAGCCACCCACCGTATCGGCTCACCGTTTTGTGGCACAGGCGGAGCGGAGCCTTGTTCCAGCGTAGCGTGGAAAGCGTGAAGGGTAATGGTGAAATGGCTGTAGGCGTGGCGCACGGTCTGGAAAGGCATCTGGTCAACTCCCACCTCCACGCCGAGTTCTTCACGCAGTTCACGCCGGACGGTATCCGGCAGAGCTTCGTCATCTTCCTGTTTGCCGCCGGGAAACTCCCATAGCCCACCCAGCATGGCGTTGTCGGGCCGGCGGGCGATTAGTAAGCGACCCCGCTCATCCCGGACCACCCCCACGGCTATCTGATGATGCGGACGCTTTTTGGCAGGCGATTTGAAGGGATACTTGCCGGTTGCGCCATTTCTGTACGCATGGCAACGAAGCTGAAACGGGCAGGAAGGACAGGACGGGGCTTTGGGCGTGCATACGGTGGCACCCAGTTCCATCATCGCCTGGTTGAAATCGCCGGGAGAGGAACGGTCCAGCAGTGCCGTTGCGTGCCGCGCAATCTGCTTTTGTGTCAGGGACAGCCGCACATCCTCCCCGATACCGTAAAGCCGGCTGATGACACGGATCACATTGCCATCCACGACAGGCCAGGGCTCATCGAAGGCGATGCTCATGATGGCAGCTGCGGTGTAGGGGCCGATTCCCTGCAGGGAGAGTAACTCATCATGGGTACCGGGAAACCGCCCGTTATGAACTTCAACGATCTGTTTGGCGGCCTTGTGCATGTTTCGCGCCCGTGAATAATACCCGAGGCCTTCCCACAGCCGGAGCACTTCGTCAAGGTCGGTCCGAGCCAGCGATGTGACATCCGGAAAGCGCGTGGTGAACCGTTCGTAATAGGGCAGGGCCTGATCCACCCGGGTCTGCTGCAGCATGATCTCGGAGATCCAGATGCGGTACGGGTCGCGGGAGCGGCGCCATGGCAGGTCGCGTCTCACGCGCCGGTACCACTCCAGCAGCAGATTGCGGTCAGCGTCACTCGCCACGGCTCAAGTCAATTACCTGTACGGTCACATTCATGGAGGATGCCGCACCGAATTGATCGGTGGCTATGACCTGGAAATCGTGTTCGCCGGTCTGCCGCCGCGTCGGGGTCCAGCGAAACCGCCCGCTCTGCTCGTCAAGGGTGGCGCCATCAGGCAGATCCACGCCGATGTAACGGATCAGGCTGGCGTCGCTGCCATCGGGATCGGTGGCCCGGATCGGTATGGTGAACTCCTCATCCACCGGGATCGAAAGGGTACGGACGGGTGAAAAACGCGGCGGGCTGTTGAACGGGCGGACCGTAACGGTAAACGAGGTGCTGTCGGCCTGTCCATCCGGAGAGCTGGCTATGATGGATATTTCGTGGGTGCCTATATCCGCGGACGATGGCTGCCAGTAGAGACCGTTGCCACGAATATGGATGGCATCGATTCGCGATCGCTGCTGGAAGGAGACAGTGCTGATGTCATGGGCGCTGTCGAGTGACAGCGACATGAGCAGGGGGCGTGGATAGGGAATAATCTGATTTTCGATGCCGGAAACCCGCAGCGGCTCATCGGCAGAGCGCCCGGGACGGGTGAGCGAAGGGGTGGCCGGGTCGGTGGTGTCCGGATCCGGTTGCATGGCGGCCAGGTGGCGGGCATCCACCCAGCGGCCAAGCTGCCGGTACTCGCTGATCCAGAGCTGGTCCTTGAAAACGGTGATGTGATTGCCGGCGGATGGATCTTCGCGGAACGGGGTGGGGCGCATTCCCTGCCGGGCAATCCAGATGCGGTTGCTTTCACCGCGGATAAGGTAATAGTCGTTCCAATGTTTCAGGTCCCTGACGGCTTCGCTGATACGGAACAGTTCGTCTGAGCGGCCATCGGACCGGATGCGGTAGACCGCGCCATTCTCGGTGGTCATGTAGAGACGGTTGCCGGGTGCGTGCAATTGCGCGGCGGCGCGGGGAAGCTGGAAATTGCCGCTTTGTGAGAGTGTCCCGTCGTCAAATTCAAAAACGAAAAGCCGGGCCTGATCGTCGAGGGCAAAAAGCTGGCTTGAGATACGCGCCAGTGAAAGGACAGGCCTGTTGTGCGAAAAAACGGTTTCGGGGTCTTGATCCACCGATTCGGGCGTTTCCAGTGAAATCCTGAGCAGACCGGCTTCTCCGTCGGCCAGAAACAGCTCGTTACCCAGCCGGACCAGATCATTCGGATCACCGGCAAGCCGGGTGGATGAGTAGACGCCCAGCACGGAAGTTGGTTCGATGACGGTAAGTCTGCCGTCGCGCCCGAACAAGTAGGAGAACCGGATGTCGGTGACTAAACGGTCACCGCGATTGGCAAGGCCGGAAGAGGAATAAAGCCATTGAGGTTCGTCCGTTCCGGTCCTGAATACCACGAGTCCTTCACGGCCGGAGAGTACGTACATGTGGGCTTCACTGCTCGTGATGGCCTTGATGTCCGGGATTTCCATGAGTGATTCATGGCTTCGCACGGGCTGGGGCCGTGCCTCCGCATGGGTTGGGAATGCTTTCAGTACGAGAGTCAGCAGCAGAACGGTCAACAGCAGACCGGAATGT
>SKNL01000117.1 GCA_007120555.1 Balneolales bacterium | reverse complement strand
TGTACAAGGTTTCTTTTGCCGGGACGGTCCGCTGGATGCGTCCGTCGACATTGACGTAGGAGGCCGCGTGTTCGGCAGCCGTTGTCACCGGGACCACCAGGTTGGCGGCACGTGTGGTATCACTGTGGCTGGTTCCCCAGACGATGGTCCAGGAAGATGCCAGATGTTCCGCTTTCAGTGCCGTGCGTCCAAGAAGGTCGTCATCCAGAATGGCGACGATGCGCGGTTTGCTGGTTTCAATGAATTTGATAAGGGATTTTTCATCGACTTCCTCAAAACCAAGGGCTCTCACGCCATTTGTATTCGGTGCCTGATCGTCGGAAATGAGGAATCCGTCGCCGGCTCCCGGTGTAATGTGCGGGATGAAATGGAAGTTCGATACGCCGAGATTGCCGAAGAACGTTCGCATGGCGTAATTGTCTTCCACGGAAGCATGCGGACTTCCGATCACAAGGATATCATCCGGGGTGGCTTTTTCGAGTTCTTCCTGCAGGGTCAGCTGTGCGTTGTTCCAGGATGTGCGCACTTGTCCGGCATCATCCGGGCGGAGATGCGGACGGGAAATCCGGTTTTCGTTGAATTGCCGGTAAGTCAGGCGTCCGGCGTCCGGCATCCAGTGGTCATTGACCGCTTCATTGAAACGCGGGGTGACACGCATTACAAGATTGTCGCGTGTCCACAGCCAGGTGCTGCAGCCCTTTCCGTTGGAAATGTCTATGCTCGGGGTCTGGTTCATTTCCCAGACCCGCGCCTTGAAACGGAAATCGGCGGATGTCAGGGCACCGACCGGACAGATGTCAACCGTATTGAGCGAGTAGGGATCATCGAACACCTGGTCGTTGGCGGTCATCGGGTAGTTCTTGTCGCCACGGGAAATGATCGTAAGCTGATAGGTTTTGCTGATCTCATCGGTGAAACGGACGCAGCGAGTGCAGTTGATGCAGCGTTCGGCATCCAGAATCACGCGCGACCCGAGCTGGATTGCTTTGGGCTTGTGGACTTTTTTGTGCTCAAACCGGCTGCCTTCAGGACCATACTTATAGGTGAGTATCTGCAGCGGACATTCACCGGCCTGGTCGCAGATCGGACAGTCCAGCGGGTGGTTGATAAGGATGAATTCCAGGTTGTCGGCCTGGGCCTGCTTTACGAGTTCGTCGGTGTGATGGGTGTGGACGACCAATCCGTCCACAAGATCGAGACTGCAGGCGGTCATGAGTTTCGGGAAAAAGCGGATTACCCGGTTGCCTTCATCATCAATTTCAAAGACCTTTTTCTCCCTGTCAAAAACGGGCATGCCAGCTTTGACGACACATTGCCGGCAGTTGGCCGGAATGGAAAGCGAGGGGTGATAGCAGAAAAAGGGAAGGTCCATCCCCTTATCGAGCATGAACTGAAGCACCTTTCCCGGCTTCTCGAATTCGTATCGGTTGTTATCTATAAAAATTTCAGGCATTGTCTGATCAGATGATGTTACATCAAGCAACGGCGTACACCGTTTTTTTGCATTTCTTTTCAAATTCTTCCCGGAACCGGTCGATGGAGTACCGCACAGGCCAGGCGGCGGCATCGGCAAGGGCACAGATGGTGCGGCCCTCCATCCGGTAGCAGATTGCAAGAAGCAGATCCAGATCCCGCATTTCGCCGTTTCCGTCCTTGATCTTGCGGAGTGTCTTTTCAAGCCAGCCCGTGCCTTCCCGGCAGGGTGTGCATTGGCCGCACGATTCGTGATCGTAGAAATAGGATATTCTCCAGATCAGTTCCACCATATCGGTATCCTCGTCCAGAACGACCATGCCGGCCGTACCCATCATGGATCCGGCGTCCCGCAGGGACTCGGAATCCATGGTGACGCCCTCCAGCATATCCGCCCGCAGGGGAGGGGTTGAGGACCCGCCCGGGATAAGGGCCTTGAGTTTTTTTCCGCCGCGGACGCCGCCGGCAACTTCGTTGATCAGCGTCATGATGTCCATGCCGGCCTGATATTCGTAGACGCCGGGACGGTTGACGTGTCCGGATATGCCGTAAAGCACCGGCCCCGGATGTGTTTTTGGCCCGATGCCGAGATACCAGTCTGCGCCATGCTGCATCACAAGGGGCACATTGGCGAGGGTCTCGATATTGTTGATGGTCGTAGGGCGTCCCCAAAGTCCGCGCTGTGCCGGGAATGGCGGCTTCACCCTGGGGTAACCCCGTTTGCCTTCGAGCGACTCCATCAGGGAAGATTCCTCGCCGCAGATATAGGCACCGGCCCCCATGTGCGTGTGCATTTCCACGCTGAAATCCGATCCGAGGATTTTTTCCCCCAGGTATCCTTTTTCGTAGGCCTGGTCAATGGCATCCTGAAGTTTCAGGACGAAGGGACGGTATTCCCCGCGGATATAGACGTAGATCACGTCGATCTGCATGGCATAGGCGGCAATGATCGCACCTTCGATAAACTGGTGGGGATTGAACTCGAAAATCTTGCGGTCTTTGAACGTTCCGGGCTCGGATTCATCCCCGTTGCATGCCAGGTAGCGGGGTTCACCGTCGGGTTCCGGCATGAACGACCATTTCAGTCCGGCATTGAAACCGGCACCGCCGCGACCCCGGATATTTGCGGTCTTTACTTCATTGACGACATTGGCCGGAGTCCAGGTTTTCCGGTTTTTCAGAATCTTTTTGAGTGCCTGATAGCCGTTGTTCTTTTCGTAGACGGATATTTCGTGGAGATCCCGGATTGCGGGCACCAGCAGGGGTTGATATGATTTCCAGTCTTTGCTCATGGCAGATTTCAGGACCCTTTTTCGTGTTGTGGCATGGGATTGGATTCGAAATCCGGCTGTTTGCCGGTCCGCAGATCTTCTATCAGCTTGTCCACCTTTTCACGGGTCAGGTGGTTGACAAATTTGTCATTGGTTACCTGAAGCATGGGGGCGTACCCGCAGGCGCCGAGACATTCCACAGACTGCACCGAGAACTCACCGTCCGGTGTTGTTTGACCGGCTTTGATCCCCAGTTTCTCTTCAATGTAATGGAGCATATCGTATCCACCGGATACCTGGCAGCTCAGGCAGGTGCAAACATCCAGCACGTTTTTGCCCATGGGCTTTTCGTAAAACTGGGTGTAAAAAGAGACCACTCCGCGAATATGAGCTTCAGGAACGCCAAGTGTTTTGGATACCAGCCGCTGCACTGCCGGGTCGGTGTGCCCGAACTTGTCCTGTGCATACCAGAGCACAGGCAGCACGGCCGACTGTTTGTCCGGATATTTTGCCGTGAGTTTTTCGATCTCTTTGAGATCTTTGTCGTCAAATGTATGCTTTTCAGCCATAATTACTTGTCTGAGTCTCCCATTACCGGATCCAGTCCACCGATCACGACTACCGTATCGGCGACCATTTCACCGTCAAGAATGGTCTCCAGTCCCTGCAGGTTGCTGAAGGACGGGGAATTGATTTTAAGGCGCCAGGGATGTCCTGTACCGTCACTTTGAATATAGAAACCGAGTTCCCCCTTGGGGGCTTCGATGGCATGATAGCATTCAGCGCCGGCGGGCGGACAGATTCCGGTGTCAGTCATCATGAAATCGTGGATGAGTCCTTCCATGGAGTAGTAGACTTCGTCCTTGGACGGGTAGCTCTTCTTGGCATCATCCACACGAATCGGCCCTTTTTTCGGCATTTTTTCGAAGCATTGCTCGATAATGCGCACGGATTCCGCCATTTCTTCCATCCGGCAATAGTATCTTGCCAGGTTATCACCTTCCGTCCGGGTCGGGACCATGAAATCCATCTGGTCATAAAGCATGTACGGTTCGAACGTGCGGATATCGTAAGCGATGCCGGTCGCCCTCAGCGATGGTCCGGCCAGCCCGATGGCAATGCCCTCCACGTGCCCGATGGCGCCCACGCCATTGTTCCTGTCGACAAAGATCCTGTTGCGGTCGAGGATTTTGTGCCAGCCTTTGAGTTCATCCGGAAATTCCCGAATAAATTTGCGGATTTTCTCTTCGGCAACCGGAGTAAAGTCATTATTCACGCCACCGATCCGGGAGTGCGAGACGGTGAACCGGTGTCCGGCCACCTCGTCGAAGATATCGTAGAGCTTTTCCCTTTCCCGGAAAGTCCACAGAAAAAACGAGAGCGCACCGGCATCCATGATCATGGTCCCAAGCCATAAAAGATGTGAGGAGATACGGGATAACTCACAACATATCATGCGGATATATGTAGCCCTCTCGGGGATTTCCATGTTTGCGATCTTTTCAACAGCAAGACAGAGTGCGACATTGTTGCTGTAGGGCGAGAGGTAGTCCATGCGATCGGTGTAGGGCATGAACTCCTGGTAGGTTTTATTCTCTGCCATTTTTTCGATACCGCGATGCAGGTAGCCGGTATCGAGGCGGCATTTGGTGATCACTTCGCCGTCCAGTTCCATGAGTACACGGAGCACCCCGTGGGTTGCGGGGTGCTGCGGGCCCATGTTGAGGGTCATGCGGGTAGCCAGCGGATCGCTATGGTCGACTTCCACCGTTGCGTGCTTGTCTTCAAGGCTTTTGTACAGCGCCTCCTGGTGTTCCCTGAAGTAGGTGGGTTTCTTACGCGATATATTGGAATCAGATTGAAACATATGGTGTGCCGTCAGTCGTGATCTGGGGTCGTATTGGGCATTTCGAGGGAGCCGGGTACTCCCAGTAGCGGAAATTCCTTGCGCAGTGGGTAGTATTTGAAATCCTCGGGAAGAAAGATCCTTCGCAGGTCGGGATGTCCTTCAAACCGGATGCCGAACATATCGAACACCTCCCGTTCGTTCCAGTTGGCACTTTTCCAGAAATCGGTTACTGTTGGCAGAACAGGGTATTCCTCTTCAACACGCACTTTCAGGAACAGCCTCTGTCGATTTCTGAGTGATATCAGATGGTAGATCACCTCGAACCGATCTTCCGATGTAAACCGGTCCGTACCGATGATTTCATTCAGGTATATGAAGTGCAGGGTGTTTTTCAGGAAGCGGCAAGCGTCATGCAGACGATCCCGTTTGATCCTGAGAAGGGGGTGGGTGTATTCGAGATTCATTTCCAGCAGGTCTTCACCCATGAATTCACGGATATCCTGAAGAAGGTTGTCTCTGATTTCGATATTCATATCTGGCGCCTAACTGTCAAGCTTTAAGGATTGCTGCTCCTTGATCTTGTCCTGTATCTTCAGGATTGCATTGATAATGGATTCGGGACGCGGCGGGCATCCGGAAATATAATAGTCGACGGGTAGGAAGTTATCCACTCCCTGCACCACGCCATAACAGCGGTGCATGCCGCCGGTTGATGCGCAAGCACCCATGGCGATGCACCATTTCGGATCGGGCATCTGGTCCCACACCCGGCGAATGGCATGCGACATTTTGTAGGTGCACCAGCCGGCCACGATCATCACGTCGCTCTGCCGTGGGGAGAAGCGGAATACTTCGGAACCGAAACGTGCTGCATCATACTTTGGCCCGGCAAATGCCATCATCTCAATGGCGCAGCATGCCAGGCCCATGGGCATGGGCCAGACGGAATTCGCCCGGCCCCATTTGGTCAGTGCATCGACGGTAGTGGTGAAGTAGCCTTCACCCATCACACGGTCTAGGCTCATAATTCAGTTTCAGGAGATTTGATAATTCTTTTCATCTGTTTAAATCATTTCGACTCATGTGGTCAGAATGAACTCACATGACCGTATGTAATCATGATCGTGTGTCAGCCGGAGGCTGCCATGTTCGTATCCTGGCTTTTCCGGTCCTGCAGCGGTTCGGCAGACCAGTCAAAACTGCCCTTCTTCAATGTATATACAAGACCAAGGAAAAGTATGAAAATAAATAGCATCATTGCCCAGAACGTTCCCTCTCCGAATTCCTGATAACGGACGGCCCAGGGATAGATGAAGATCACTTCCAGGTCGAAAACAATGAACTCCATGGCGATGATGTAAAAACTGACGGAATAGCGGTCGCGTGCCTGACCGATTGGATCCATGCCGCTTTCATACGCGCCAAGCTTGTTCGAGGCGGGTCTCTGCGGTCCCAGCAGGCGTGATATGACAATGAACGCCAAGGCTGTAACGACCGCCAGGGCGATCAGCAGAAGAACAGGTATGTATTGTTCGAGCATTATTCCTTTACAAGGATAAGTAAATGGCTGAATTTCGGCACTAAAATTACTTCCGATATGGGCTAATGTCAATCAAAACAGACAATCTGCCGGGGGCTTTTGAAAAAAAGTGCTTTTCTGTGCGAACTGGAACCCCCGGGCAACGCTTTCGGGGTTTTGACTGTTTAAGAGAGTGAAAAAAATAGTTACCTTACAAAAGAATTCGGTCTGACATGTGTTATACATGCGTCCGTGGTCATTGCCGAGTATCGGTATCACGGGTGATTCAAAATAGCAACCCTCAAATTGTCGAGCAGTTTTGAGCAAGATTCAAATGGATATCCTGGGACTTTCCACCAGTCCCAGCAGTGGCGGAGCTTATGCACTGATATTAAATGAAACGGATGGAAAGCGCAGGCTTCCCATTATCATAGGTACTTTTGAAGCGCAGGCGATAGCCTTGGAGCTTGAGAACATCAAGCCGCCAAGACCCATGACCCACGATCTGATGCGCAACATCATCCAGAGCTTCAACACCTTTGTAAAGGAGATTTATATCAACGATCTCAGGGAAGGTACTTTTTACGCGCAGATCGTATATGACAACAACGGTGAAACCCTGACCCAGGATTCACGGCCAAGCGACGCCATTGCCCTGGCAATCCGCTTTAACGCCCCTATCTTTGTTTCGGACCATATTGTGGAGGAAGCCGGCATTGAGACCGATCCGCAAATGGAGGAGCATGAAGAGAGCCCGCCCATGCAGGAAACACAGACATCTGACGCCCCATCCGAAGAACCGGCAGCCACTTCCAGCAAAGAAAGCCGTATCCGCATGCTGGAAAAAAGCCTGACGGCGGCAATTGCCGAAGAAGATTATGAAAAAGCGGCAAAGATCAGGGATGAGTTGAACCGACTCAAAGAATGACATCCACAAAGGAAAAGACATTGCACTTTGACCACCTTGATTTCACGGAGCTGTCGTTTTCCCGGCTTTTCCGTGATTATCTGGCGAATGCAGATGCCATTTCAGGGTTCTACAGCCATCCACATACCTGCGATTCCCTGAAAAAGGCCGTTTCTTCTTACAAGCAACGCAATGACCGCACAGAGACGGCCCGCATCATTGCCGAATTCAATGCACCGTTCCTGAAGGGACAAACTGTGGACGGGCTTGCCGGCATTCTTGCGCATGAGGACACGGTTACCATAAACACCGGCCAGCAGCTCAGCCTTTTCGGAGGCCCGCTTTATACCGTTTTCAAAACCATTTCGGCTATCCATCTTGCCCGGTCACTGAGCCGGGACACGGGAAGGAGGGTTATTCCGGTCTTCTGGCTTGCCGATGAGGACCATGATTTTGAAGAAATTTCTGTCGCAAACATCCCCGGGCGCGACAGCATCAGACAGATTGTGCTGCCCTGTGATACCTGCGCCCGGCACGCCGCCGGAACAATCCGTGTGGGCGAGGCCTTCGAGAACTTCCGTTCTGAAATCTATGAGGCACTGAATCCGACGGATTTCCGCGATCAGCTCATTTCGATACTGGATGAAGCATATGCCCCCGGACGCAGTTACCGCGAGGCGTTTGCCCTGCTCCTTTCAAAGCTATTTTCGCGCTACGGCCTCATATTCGCAGGCAGCAATGACCCGATGGTGAAAAGGCATGTCACAAAGTGCGTACGCACCGCTATTGAAAGGGCCGATGAGATCAGGGATGAGCTGTCAAGTCAAAGTGAACGCCTGGACAAGCAGTATCATCAGCAGGTACAGATCACGGACAGCTTGCTGTTCTGGCATGATGACGAACATGGCCGGGTCAGGTTGCAGCATAGTGACGGCCGCTGGGAAGCCGGGCCGGGGCTCTCATTGTCGACCGGGGCGCTGCTTCAGAAGCTTGAAGAAACCCCCGAACGGTTTTCTCCCAATGTCTTTCTCCGTCCGTTGCTGCAGGACGTGCTGCTGCCAAACGCAGCCTACATTGGCGGTCCGGCCGAAATTGCCTATTATGGGCAGATGAAGCCGGTGTATGAGCTGTTTGATGTGAAAATGCCCTTTGTTGCCGCCCGGCTTTCCGCCACCCTGGTTGAACCGCCGATTCAGCGTTTTCTGGAGGAGCTGCCATTTGATTTTCCCGACTACACCAAACGGCTGGAGGATCTGGAGCAGAACTATCTGCGCAAGTTCGGCAATCCTGAACTGGACGACCATTTTGATACCTGGAAAAAAAGGGTCGAAGAACTCACCGATGAAATGATCGGGCTCACAGGGATGGAAGACCACGGCCTTCAGAAACATGCAGGTGCCATATCCAAAGAATACAGCAAATCCATAGACAAGCTGAGAAAGAAGATGGTCAATGCCATCCGGCAAAAAGAGGAAGTGCAGATCAATCGTATCCGCAAGGTCAAGCACGCCCTTTTTCCAAATGACCGGCTTCAGGAGCGGGAGATTTCTTTCATATATTATATGAACAAGTTCGGTGTGGATATCTGGGACCGGATCCTGCAGGACCTGGAAGAGCGGGACCAGGATCTGTTTGACAGGCATTTCCTGATTCATCTTTAGCAAGCGGGAGCCCTGAGTTGTGAGAAAGCGCCAGGACATCAGAAAAGAGGCACTGTCCATTCGCAGAAAAATGGACTCCAGTGAACTTGAACGCATTGGATCGCTCATTGCCAATAACGTCCTGGAATCGGACTGGTACCGTGATGCGCGATGTGTCCACTGCTTTTACGGCGTTAAAGTAAAAGGGGAGATCCCGACTGTCCGGATCATGGGGGATGCGCTCGCTTCTGGCAAACTCCTTGTCATGCCACGGGTTACTGACAATGATGGTGGCATGGAACATGTCAGGGTCACCGGATTGGAGCTAATGCAGCCGGGTCTGTGGGGCATTCCGGAGCCGGTGGGGGAAGCAAGGGTGCCGGTTGCGGAAATTGAGCTCATATTGGTGCCCGGTCTTGCAGTGGACATCAAGGGAAACCGCATGGGCTACGGCAAGGGCTACTACGATCGCTTTCTGGAAACGGCCTCCCATTCCGTAAAGGCGATGCTCGTCCCCGAACGGTTTGTGCACGACAGGTTGCCTGTTGAAGATCATGATGTTCCGGTGGATTACATTGTCACTGAAGACAGGGTCCTGTCTTGTGGCAACCGATTTTCTTCCGCTGAAGAAACATGATTGAAGTGAAGAAACGGGATTGAAGGAAACAAAATTTACCGGAGCTCGTATGCCGGAATAACAGAAGGTTTCAGGCCGGCTGTTACGGATTTGCACGGCTGCCGTTTTTTTGGCAGGAACAGGCTTGAGCCACTGATGATTGAGCAGATCAGGTCAACCACGGCAAAAACAGAAAATTTTATACCGATGAAATCACAGTATTACAGCGGACACTTACACAACCATCTCGATCCCTCATCCCGCCTCAGCGATGAGGAGTTCGGGCAGATGCGTTCTGATTATGAAAACGAAGGCAAGGATGGAGCCAAACAAGGTAAATTTGCCCGGGGTGCCGGCCTGATCATACTGCTGCTTGCAGTCCTGTTTGTCGTTCAGCGCTTTGTGTATCCTGTTGGACCGGACCTCACATCGGTACTTCGGATGATTCCCGCTACGGGTGTTATCCTGGTCCTCGTTATAGGGTTCGGTTTGTTGACCCGGTCGCGATCAGAACGAAGGAAAGCGGCTGCTTCCGAATGGCGGTTGAAAAACGAGGAGGCAACACTGGGTGGTACGGAATCCTATGCCGGCTCAGAGACCCGATCTCACGCCGGTCCGGACACCGGAACCGAAAATGCGGAGGAAAGCACTCCTGGAAGCGGGAAAACAACGTCGCGAAAGACTTCCGGGAAGCGTCATGCCGGGGATCCGGGAGATGATCCCTATGGCTATGAAATGCACCGGAAATGGTACCGGTCGCGCGAAGAGAAAATGATTTTTGGAGTTTGCGGCGGCATTGCCGAGCGACTGGACATGGATCCAACCATCGTGCGGGCACTTTTTGCACTGGCTTTTTTAAGTTATGGCTTCAGTTTAGTAATTTACATCTTGCTGGCTGTGGTCCTGCCGAAAAAACCGCAGCATAGCCTGCTGTAACATGGCATTTGTCCTGCCACTAATCTGCAAACCAGCCGGTATTGTCTGTGCTCATTTCTTTTGAAGGTATTGATGGATGTGGAAAGTCCACGCATATTAAAAAGCTCAAAGCCTATTTAACGGATAGAGGCTATGATGTACATGTTTTTCGTGAGCCCGGGGGAACGCCATTATCCGAGCAGATTCGGGAGATTCTCCTGAATAGCAAGGATGACATTCATCCGCTGGCCGAATCCCTTCTGTTTTCTGCTGCGCGCGCCCAGCTTGTCGCCACCAGGATCCGGCCGCTGCTTGATACGGGGGCCATTGTCATACTTGACCGGTTCTATGACTCGACCACGGCGTATCAGGGATATGGCAGGCAGGCCATTCCTGTGCCCGACATCGAACGGCTGAACAAACTGGCAACACAAAATCTGGAACCAGACATTACGATTTACCTGAAGCTCGATCCTGAAGTGGCGTACCGGCGCCGCAAAAAAGTTCGGATGGAAGACCGGATGGAGCAGGCGGGGGCCGATTTCTTCAAACGAGTCAATGCAGGATTTGATGCTCTTGCTGCCCGTGAGCAACGGATTGTTGCATTTGATGCGTCACGCTCTGCTGCGGAGACGTTTGAGGCGATAAAGGGGCATCTTGAGAGGATGCTTCCCCGATCGTGATTTTCGGATTCATCCAGTAGATAAGCGCAGGGAGAAACAGAAGATCGGCA
>SKNL01000169.1 GCA_007120555.1 Balneolales bacterium | reverse complement strand
TTCAAGCCAAAAAACGACGAGGTGAAGATCGGAGATGAGGAAGAAGAGAAGGGAGATAACGGTGACGATCCCACAGAGCGGATCCAAATCGACACCGAGGGCCTTTCAAACCGCATTATCGACCTGCCGGTTTCCGCATCCAATTACGGGAACCTGCAATCGTTCGGATCACGCATCTACTACCAGCGCAATGGTATGGCGGATCGTCAGACCATGCTCCTGTTCTATGATCTGGATGATGAAAAAGAGCAGACCATCGGTGCCTTCAACAGCTACCGGATTTCCCATGACGGCAAGAAGGTGATGCTGGCGCGCGGAAACACCTACGCCATCGTGGATCTGCCGGGGCAGGAGACCGATCCCGATCCGGCATTGGACCTGTCCAACATGAAAGTGCGCCTGGACCGTACAAAAGAGTGGGTGCAGATCTTCAACGAAAGCTGGCGGCAGATGCGCGACTTCCTGTATGCGCCGAACATGCATGGCGTGGACTGGGAAGCAGTGCGCGAGAACTACCGTCCGCTTGTGGATCATGTGGCCCACCGCAACGACCTGACCTATGTCATCGGCGAGATGATCGGGGAGCTCAACGTGGGACACGCCTATGTAGGCGGTGGTGACCGTCCGCAGCCGGACCGCATCCAGATGGGCCGCCTGGGAGTCGAACTTGCCCGTGACACGGACAGCGGGTTCTACCGGATCGAGCGCATCCTGAAAGGGGAGAACTGGGTGGATTCACGGCGGTCGCCGCTCACGGAAGTGGGCGTGCAGGTGACGGAGGGCATGTATATCATCCGCGTGAACGGCCTGCTGACTTCCGAAATGGCCAATATCTACGAATCGCTGATAGACAAGGCCGGAAAACCGGTGGTGCTGAGTGTGAACGATCAGCCGCAGGCCTCTGGTGCCAGGGAGGTGGTGGTCACGCCGATAGCCGATGAAGCCGATCTCTATTATTACAACTGGGTGCAGGATAATATCAGGAAGGTGACGGAAGCTTCCGACGGACGTGTCGGGTATCTGCACATTCCGGATATGGGTCCGGGCGGTCTCAACGAGTTCGTCAAGCATTTCTATCCGCAGCTCCGCAAGGATGCGCTGATCATTGACGTGCGCGGCAACGGTGGCGGAAACGTATCCCCCATGATCATCGAGCGCCTGCGACGCGAACTGGCCATGATCGATAAGGCGCGGAATGCCGTGCCCACGCCGGATCCATCCGCCATGATGCTCGGGCCCATGGTCACCCTGATCGATCCGTTTTCGGCGTCCGACGGCGACCTGTTCCCGTACCGGTTCCGCAAACACGGCCTTGGCAAGCTGATCGGACAACGGACCTGGGGCGGCGTGGTCGGAATACGGCAGAGCCTGCCGTTTGTGGATGGCGGATCCCTGAACCGGCCGGAATTTGCCTCCTATGATACCGAAGGCACGGAATGGATCATTGAAGGTTACGGAGTGGAACCGGATATCCCGGTCGACAACGATCCGGCCAAAGAGTATGCCGGCATCGACGAGCAGTTGAATGCCGCTGTGGAACATCTGCTCGAACTTCTGGAAGAGATCGATGTCGAACTTCCGGAACCGCCCGATTATCCAATAAAACGATAATCCGGTTTCGGACACATCCGCAAAATTTCTGCTCAATAATCATAATTTACCCTTTCCGGCACTGCCCTTCAGTCCGGCACTGCCCTTCAGGCATTGTCACCGGACATAAGCCACTGTCATAGAAAAAGCATCGGCTTCCCCACGGGGCTGATGCTTTTTTTGTTGCGCATGTTAAAGCTGGTCGTATGCATTGTCTGTCAATGATCAGTTTATTGCATGCCAATCACTTGAGCCCTAAAGTCGATTCTACGGATCCGGTCCGGCCAGTGGTGGTTACAAAAAAAAATCAAATTCCCGGGAACGTCACAGGCCGTTTTGCCCTTTTGCACTGTGTTCACAGACAACAACACGACAACACAACCAATCAACAACCAGATACCGTATCAATGAAAACAAGAAGATTTTACCTGCCTGTATTCGTACTAACGTTTGCATTCACTCTGAATGCCTGCTCCGATGATGCCACCTCATCCGATATGCAGGATCCAAGCATCACTGAAATTGCAGCTTCCAATGCCCAATTCTCAACACTGGTCGGAGCGCTGCAATCCACGGGACTCGATGCAGCCCTGGACGGCGACGGTGAATTCACCGTATTTGCACCGACCAATGATGCTTTTGCCGCACTTCCTGAAGGAACATTGGAGTCACTCACCGAAGAGCAGCTGGAATCCATCCTTCTGTACCATGTACTCGGTGCCGAGGTATTCTCCGGCCAGCTCGAAGCACAGCAAGCCGCTCAAACCCTGAACGGTGAGGATATTTTCGTAACTGCCTCCGGAAGCGGTGTCACCATAAACGCGGCTGCCAGTGTAACTACCGCTGACATTGAAGCACGTAACGGTGTCATCCATGTTATCGATGCCGTAATTCTTCCCGATGCCTATGGAACGATCGTCGACAATGCTGTAAAGCGCTATTTCCTTTCCAGCCTCGTGCAAGCCGTCATCCAGGCTGACCTGGTGGATGCGCTCCTCGGTGAAGGACCGTTCACGGTCTTCGCGCCGACCGACGAAGCTTTTGCCGCCATTGCCAGCGTTGCTGCCGGACTTACGGTGGAAGAGCTGACCAACGTACTTCTCTATCATGTGATTCAGGGAGAAGTCCTTTCAACCGATCTTCAACCGACACAGCAAGTGACCGCATTAAACGGTGAAACACTGACCATTGAAGTCTCCGGTGGTGCTGCTACGATAAACGGCTCGGCGGGTATCACTACGGTGGATATCAGCGGTACCAATGGCGTGATCCATGTCATCGATGAAGTACTGCTTCCCTCTGCAGATTGATCTCGTGGCAACCGACTGTCCGGCTGACCATCCAATGTCCGGCTGACCATCCACAGTAAATGTGTATGTGAACTCAGTTCTGATATGTCAGGCCCGGGAATTTTCCCCCAGGAGTATCGCTCTGAGGGGGCAAAAAAGCTACTCAAAAGCCATGACCACTTCGGTGGCCATGGCTTTTTTGCATTCAGTCAAACCGGAATGTCAGCCCGCCGTCCTTTTCTGACAGGGTGACGCTGCCGCCCTGCTGCAGCTTGCCGAACAGCATCTCATCCACAAGCCTGTCCTTGATGGATTCCTGAATGACCCGGGCCATTGGCCTGGCACCGAACGCCGGGTCGTATCCTTTGTCCGCCAGCCAGTTTACCGCCTTTTTGGTCAGGTGGATGCGGATGTTCTTGCCTTTGAGCTGCAGCTCCAGCTCCTTTATGAATTTGTAGACGATACTTTCGACAACGGTGCGGTCCAGATGCCGGAAGATGACGATATCATCAAGGCGGTTCCGGAACTCCGGGCTGAAATGCTTTTCAATGGCTTTTTTCGGTTCACCGCCAAGTCTGGAAGTCCCCTCCCCTCCAAAGCCGATTTTCGGGCTGCTCATCTCGCGCGAACCCACATTGGATGTCATCACCAGCAGTACATTGCGGAAGTCAGCCTTGCGTCCGGTGTTGTCGGTGGCCGTGGCATAGTCCATGATCTGCAGCAGGATATTGAAAATATCCGGGTGCGCTTTCTCGATCTCATCCAGCAGTAGCACCGAATTGGGCTGGCGGCGGATGGCATCGGTCAGCAGGCCGCCCTGTTCGAAACCGACATATCCGGCCGGCGCTCCGATGAGCCGCGACACGGTATGCTTCTCCATGTATTCGCTCATATCGAACCGTATCAGGGGAATGCCGAGCTGTTCGGCCATCTGACGGCAAAGCTCGGTCTTTCCCACGCCTGTGGGACCGGAAAAGAGAAACGATCCGACCGGCTTGCTTTCGTTTCCGAGTCCGGCCCGGCTTCGCTTGACGGCAGCCACCAATGCTTTGACCGCAGGACCCTGTCCGTAAACATTGCGGTTCAGCTCCTCTTCCAGGTCGCGCAGACCCTCTTTTTCAGCACCCGCCAGTTGATGCACGGGGACACGCGCCATCTTGGACACCAGCATTTCAATATCGCGTGTTCCGACCTGTTTGCGGCTCGATGATCGCAGGGAGACCTGCGAACATGCCTCGTCGATCACGTCGATCGCCTTGTCGGGCAGCCGGCGATCGGTCAGATATTTGGCTGACAGGCGGGCCGCGGACTCGAGGGCCGCATTGGTGATTTTCAATCCATGGTACTCTTCATACACCCCTTTCAGGCCCTTCAGTATTTCGACGGTTGTCGCCACATCGGGCTCGTCAATCTCAATCTTCTGGAATCGGCGCGACAGTGCCCGGTCTTTTTCAAACAGGTTCTTGTACTCTTCAAAGGTGGTGGCCCCGATGCACCGGATCTTGCCGTCGGCCAGCAGCGGCTTGAGCATGTTGGACGCATCCAGCGTACTGGATCCCGCCGCTCCCGCACCGATGATCGTGTGGATCTCATCAATGAAAAGGATAACGTTTTTGCGTCGCTGAAGCGCCTTGAGCACCCCTTTCAGCCGCGCTTCGAAATCACCGCGGAACTTGGTGCCTGCAAGCAGCGAACCCAGATCCAATGCATAGATACGGAAATCATGGATGCGTTCCGGCACCTCGCCGGCCACGATCTTCTGGGCGAGTCCCTGGGTGATGGCGGTCTTGCCCACACCGGGATCGCCGACAAAAATTGGATTGTTCTTCTGGCGGCGGCACAGGATCTCAATACTCCGTCCGATTTCCATATCACGCCCGATAACCTTGTCAAAGTGTCCCTCACGGGCTTTGGCTGTCCATTCCTCGGTATAAAGCTCAAGCAGATCGGTCTTTTTCCGCCGGGTGCCGGCTCCGCTCCCTGGTGCTGTTCCCGGCCGAGTGTCCCGTGCAGGATCCTCTTCGTTTTTGTCCGGGCGGGAGTGATACCGCCTTCTGCCGCTTCCCGGCTCGTCGGGAATCCCGAAGATATCATCTCTGTCATCGCCATCAGCATCTCCATCACCATCCGGATCCATAAAACCATCTTCATCTTCGTGGCCATGTCCGCCATGCTCCTCTTGTTCCCCGAACCGATCTTCGTCGTCTGCGGAATCCGGATCGAACCCGTCGTCCCATTCCGGGTCGTGGAAATCATCCGTATCACTGCCCGGATCAGCGCCGCCATTCGCTTCGTCATCTTCAGGCTGCTCAAAACCGGGTTTGGCAATGCGATGTGCCACATAATTGAGCACATCCAGGCGGGTTACATCCTGCTTTTCCAGGAAATAGATGGCGTGACTCTCTTCCTCGGCGAACATGGAAACCAGCAGGTCGCCTATGTCGACCTTTTCCTGTTCGGCAGACTGGCTGTGGATGAGGGTGCGCTGGACGGTCCGGCGAAATCCGAGGGTATGAAGGGGTTCCGCGGCTTTGTTTCGCCGGTCAGGGATGTGGCTGTAAAAGTCTTCCAGGTCCTTGTCCAGCATCTCAATATCCGTTCCGCAGCTGCGAAGTATCCTGGCCCCGGTCTCGTCCTTCAAAATGGCATGCAGCAAATGCTCAAGCGTAACCATCTCATGCCCGAGATGAGAAGCAATCATGAAGCTATTCCGGAGAACCCGGTCCAGTGCCTTGGTAATCATGAGATATGTGGTTCTTTCGCGATTAGGTTATGCCTTTTCCATGGTGCATCGAAGCGGGAAGCCTGCTTTTTTGCTGCTTTGTGTCACCATGTCGACTTTGGTTTCGGCGATGTCGCGCGTAAATACTCCGCAGATGCCGGAGCCCTTTTGGTGAACATCCGCCGTGATAGTAACGGCTTCGGGGACGGATTTGCCAAAAATACCGGTCAGCACGTTTACAACAAAGTCGAAGGTGGTGTAATCATCATTGAGCAGGATCACCTTGTACATGGAAGGTTCGCCTGTCCTGCTTTTTTTTCTGGTTCGGGTAGCTGATTGTTTCTGTGCTGCTTCAGACATGGTATACTGTAAGTTTGTTTCTTATATTCCGACAAATCCTCAAACGCCTGAGTGTCCTGTAAAATTATCGTTTAGGTCTGCACGTTGCAATAGTGAAACCTTTTTCAGGAAAAGGCATTTTCATTTCCCGGTTCGGAGTTGAATTTCTTTGTCTGATGGGAGTCATCCCGGTCGGCAATGGGAGCCACCCACAAGGAAAGGGGCAAGGAGCAATTCGCATTAAAGTTCAAGTAACAAAAGGATCAGTTTGTATGAGTGAATCGGAAAAGCCGGCAAAAATTTTCAATCTGGATCTTGAGATTGATGGTTCAGTCAGGAATAAGCTCTTTCGCGTTGCCCGCAGGCCCCTGGAGCGGCTTTTGTCTTTTAATGGCCTGAACAGCCTCTATAATGAGGCGTTGCACTATGAGACCGAGCAGGCTTTTTATGACAAGCTGTTGGACAGGATGAATGTCAACTATCATATCTCCGAGAGGGATATGGACCGCATCCCGAAAAAGGGGCGTGTAGTCGTGGTAGCCAACCATCCTTTTGGCGGCCTGGAAGGAATCATTCTCGCTTCCATACTGCGTTCTGTAAGGGATGATTCCAAGATACTGGCCAACTATTTGCTGGAGCGCATTCCTGAACTCCGGGATGTCTTCTTTTTTGTGGATCCGTTCGGAGGGAGCAGTTCGGCGCGCGCCAATCTGGCATCCATGAAAAAGTCGATGCAGTGGCTGCGGGATGACCACATGCTGGGTATTTTTCCTGCCGGGACAGTTGCTCACTTCTCCATGAGTAAGCGCAAAGTAGTGGAGTCGGAATGGGCCGAATCTGTCGCGACACTGATACGCAAAACAGAGGCCCCCGTGCTGCCGGTCTATTTTGACGGGTTCAACGGGCCCATGTTCCAGATGATGGGACTTATCCACCCGCGCCTGCGCACGGCCATGCTGCCCAATGAGCTGCTCAATAAAAAGGACAGTGATATCGATATCTGCATTGGGAAAGTGATTGGCTTCAACAAGCTGAAATCGTTCGAAAGCGACAAGGAGATGATCACTTATCTGCGGCAGCGTACATTCATGCTGCAAAACCGCAGCGGTGAGGAAGAGGCATCCCCGGATACCTCCATCTCCATCAGCATCACCGGTGAAACAGTGGAACCCATAGTGGATCCGGTTCCGCCCGAAGATGTGGCAAAGGAGATCGCAGAACTGCCACCCACCCAGAAACTTCTGGAGAACAACGAGTTTGAGGTGTATCACGCTGTAAAGAAACAGGCACCCAAACTGCTTCATGAAATTGGCAGGCTTCGGGAGGTGACTTTCCGGGGCACGCATGAGGGAACCGGCAAGTCGATCGATCTTGATGAGTTTGACGAGTATTATGTGCATTTGTTTATCTGGAACCGGGAAAAGCAGGAACTGGTGGGTGCTTACCGGATCGGGCGGACCGACAACATCATCAAGAGACACGGGAAAAAGGGTCTTTACACTACCACTCTGTTCAATATAAAAAGTTCCTTGTTTGACCGGATCAACCCGGCACTGGAGATGGGACGATCCTTTGTACGTCCCGAATACCAGCGCAGCTTTGCTCCGCTCCTGATGCTCTGGAAAGGCATCGGTCATTATGTGGTCAAGTATCCGAAATACAGGGTGCTGTTCGGACCGGTAAGCATCAGCAGCGAGTACCACTCCATGTCCCGCCATCTGATGGTCAGTTTCCTCAAGTTGCACAATTATTTGCCGGAAATGGCCCGCATGGTGAAGCCCAAGACTCCCTATCGGGGACGCCTGGTAAAGGGAATGGACCCGAAAAACCGTACGATGATCCGCAGCCTGGAAGATGTCTCCGAACTCATCTCCGAATTTGAAAGTGACAACAAGGGTGTTCCGATCCTGCTCAAGCAGTATCTGAAACTGGGCGGCAAACTGGTGGGTTTCAACGTGGATCCGGACTTCAGCGATGTTCTGGACGGTCTGATCGTGGTGGACCTGACAAAAACCGATCCCAACATCCTCAGGCGATATATGGGTGACGAGGGGTTGGCCTCATTCAAGGATTATCACAGTACCGAGAAGAAGGAAAAGGAGCTGACGGTCTGACGCCCGGTGTCTCCCGGCTCACAAGCGGGATATTCTGCCGGCTCTGTTGCCTGCCCTGGCTGATTTTTCTGTTTTTTCTACCCCTGAAGACCCGGCGGCTCGTCCAGCTCTTCCATGAACCGCAGTGCAGGTGCCTGCGGATCGCCGTAGAACTCAAAGTGCAGCTGACCGTCTTTTCGCGGCAATTCGATTTGGAACAGGCCCTCCACTCCGTCGATGAAATCATTGAAGGCAGCACTTGTGCGTGAAAAAGTGACGGATCCATCCATGATGGTTGCGCGTTCCCCGGGCGGTAAGGCCACAACAGCCTGTACCCTGGCATCAAACGGCTCGGTCGATATCCTGGTGTCCCTGATACGAAGGGTGTCACTTCTGTTGATCCAGTTTGCACTGATGGAATGGACAGGCAGCTCATTTTCCGGCAGTCCGAACATACCCAGCATCATTCCGTACTGCTGGATGAGTTCGCGTGAGGGATACCAACGTATCTCGCCCAGATAGACGGAATTCTCGCCGGGAAGCGTGAGCGGGTGCCGGTCCCTCATTTCATGATCGAAAGAGATGTCGCTGGTCACGGAGAGCGTGTCCATGGCAAATCCACCCAGCTTGCCGGGCAGGGGCAGCCGGGCCAGTTCCGGCGTAGCAGCCCGCAGCATGTATTTCAGGGTCCACGAATCGGGTTCTGCCGGCCAGCCTTCCCTGCTGAAGCTGATGTCACCCGATGTTCTGAAAGAGAGTCCGGGCGCTGATATGCGAAGTGAACTCAGGGTGGCGGTCTTTCGGTCTGAGCGATACTGGATCTGCATAGCCACCTGTTCCATGAAATCGGGGAAACGGTATCCGGAAAAAATCGGCAGTGCCATCAGCTGTTCCGGTATTTCCTCATGAAAGGTGATCTCATCCAGGCTCATGCTTATGCGGTGGTTATGTTTGGGTGGCTCCTGGCTTGCTGCAATCTGAAGCAGTTCATCCATGCGGCCGTTGTACAGCAGATAGGCCCTGCGCACCGTCACGCTTTCACCAAACAGCCATTGGAAGGGATCGTTATCCTGCAAATATGCTCCTGAAGATCCTTCGGAAGCATCATGGATAACAAGTTCTTCCATCCGGATCCGGAAGGAGTGAATCTGGGCCAACGGGTCACGGGAGCCTTTTCGAAGGACGCGCCAGAGATCGGCATGGGTCAGCGATCCGGTGATTTGTTCGATTTCAACCACATTGTCCTGCTGCCTGAAAACAAGGTCCCTGATGGTCAGCGATCCGAAGGCAGGATTAACGGAAATCCTGTCATACGTATACTCCGTCTGCGCATGGTAACTGGCGATCCGGTCGAACTGTTGCGTGACAACAGAGGCCAGGTAGCGCCCTGCAGCCCAGTTCAGCAGGAACAAAAGCCCGGCAAGCAGAAGAGCAGATAAGATCAGCCTGGTTCTCATAGCAAACTGATACGGTCCGTGTAGTAGTTTTGTTTAACCAGGTGGACGCATCGCGCCAGATTTGTCTGACTGTCGACGTGACGCCGGCGTTGTTTTTTAGATAAGAGCAGGAAATCAGGATAGAACGCGACCCGCAATGTCATCGCTTATCACCTGATATTCTTCACTTTTTACCATATCCCGCAGGGTAAACAGGTTTTCCTGAAGCTCCTGTTCCCCGATTATCACTGCAAACCGTGCCTGCTGGCGGTTGGCGTCCTTCATCTGTGCCTTCAGCGAGCGGCCGGCATAGTCCATAGTACAAACGAGTCCGCTATTTCGCAACTCCGGCATTTTTTCGAGCGCCCAGCGGGCGGCCTCTTCACCACGCGTGACAAAATAGATATCCGGGCCGGATGGATGCGCCAGGGTAATGCCTAACGCCTCGCAGGCGATCATGAGCCGCTCAATGCCGCACGCGAATCCGACGGCCGGTGTAGGCGGGCCGCCAACCTCCTCGATGAGCAGATCGTATCTGCCCCCGCCGCCAAGGGCATCCTGCGAGCCAATATCCGGACTGACCAGCTCAAAAGCGGTTTCTGTGTAGTAGTCGAGTCCCCGCACAAGGAAGGGATCCATTTCGTAGGGGATATCAAGCCGGTCCAGCAGTTCCTTGACCGCATCAAAATGCTCCCGCGATTTTTCACTGAGATAGTCGGTGATTCTGGGGGCAGCCGCCTTAAGCGGCTGATCCTGGTCCTCCTTGGAGTCGAGGATGCGCATGGGATTGACATCAAGGCGGTTGAGCGAAATCTCGCTGAGTTTGTCAGCCAGCGGCCTGAAATAGTCGTGGAGCGCTTTGCGATAGGCATCCCGTGTAGCGGGATCACCAACGGAATTGAGTTTCAGCGTAGTGTTTTTGATGCCGATTTGCCGGTAAATGGCGGTCATGAAGGCAATGATCTCCACATCAGCTATGGCGCTGGAGGAGCCGATCAGTTCCGCACCGAACTGATGGAACTGGCGTTGCCGGCCTTTCTGCGGCCGCTCAGCCCGGAAAAACGGGCCGATATAGTAGAGCCGCTGCGTGCCGCCCCGCTGGGCAAGATGGTTCTGCACATAGGCCCGGGCCACAGGCGCGGTCCCTTCCGGCCTGAGCACATAATGGTCCTCGCCGCGGTCAAAGGTAAACATTTCCTTGCTCACGATATCCGTGAGCTGGCCCACGCCACGCGCAATCAGTTCGGTCTGTTCCATGACAGGTGTACGGATCTCCTGAAAGTGGTACCGCCGGGCCGTCTCGTGGATCAGGGACTCCAGTGCCTGCCACTGTTCGATGTCACCGGGCAGCAGATCGGTCATTCCGTGGTGGGTGGTAAATGTGGTTTTGCTCATTCGTGATGTTTCGGAAGTAAGTATTTGCAGTGTGACAATTCCTGTGACAATTCCTGTGGCAGTAT
>SKNL01000054.1 GCA_007120555.1 Balneolales bacterium | reverse complement strand
GTTCCGGCAAGTCGTTTGTTTACGGGCCGGTCACCGCTTTTATCGGCCAGCAATTTGCCGATCATGGATTTACGGGATGCCCCGACCAGCACCGGGTATCCAGGGGAACAGAAATCTCCGAGCCGGGCGATGATCTCCAGATTGTGATGCAGCGTCTTGCCAAAACCGATACCCGGATCAATGACAATCTGTGTAACTCCGGCTTTCTCTGCTGCCTGCGCGCCCTGTTTGAGGAAGGCGACAATCTCTGATACGGCATTGTTGTAATCCGGGTCATGCTGCATGGTCCTTGGAGAACCCTTGCTGTGCATGATCACAAGTATGGCCTGATAACCGGCGCAAAGCTCCGCCAGCCGCGGCTCTTTCTGCAGCCCGCTTACATCGTTGACCATGTGTACACCGCACGCAAGGGCCTGCCGGGCGACTTCATGCTTTGTGGTATCAATGGAGAACATGGTCCGGGGGAATGCAGGCACCGCCTTTTCCAGCAGCGGTATGACCCGCTGCAACTCTTCCTTCTCCGTGACCGGATCGGATCCGGGCCGGGTGGACTCGCCCCCGACATCCACCAGGTCCGCGCCCTCTTCAACCATTTCCGAGATTCGCTCAAGCGCCGACGACACATCCCGCACCTCGCCACCGTCGGAAAAGGAGTCCGGCGTCACATTGAGCACGCCCATGATGGCCGGAGTGGAAACAGAAAGCGCCTTGCCCGTTAGGACAAAGCGCTTTGGACTGTTCTGATCCGACACGAAACTGGATTTTGTCACGTGGCTTCCTGTCTGAATTCCGTTTAACCGATGATTATGATTCCTTGATCATGTCAGGGGTTTTCTCTTTTTCTGCCCATTCATCGGCATCAGGCAGCGGATCTTTCGTTTCGTTGATGACCGCATCGTCCCAGAGTTCGGCGAGGCGCTCGTTCAATTCGATGTAATTTTCCCATTTTTCAGGCACTTCGTCATCCGGGAAGATGGCCTCAACCGGGCACTCGGCTACGCAAGCGTCGCAATCGATGCAGTCATCGGGATGGATTACAAGAAAATTGGGACCTTCACGGAAAGCGTCTACCGGACAAACGGCAACACAGTCCGTGTATTTGCAATTGATACAGGGTTCGGCTACTACGTAAGTCATGCTTTTGTTCCTTGCTTGGTTACTAATTTCGTGTGATGTGCAACTTCAAAAAAAACCTCAGATTACATTAATTACCTCCTGAATTACAGATTAAATTATCTGAAAAATAACTCAGATTCAATCCAAATAGAGGCCTGAAACCTTTTGATAACTTGACCAAAGGCCGATTAACGGCCTTTGGCGGTATGCGCTACTCCCGGATGAGATGCTGTACCTCTCCAAGCGAGCCGTCGTTGGGTGCCGGTTCCAGGTCCAGCAGATAGCAGATCATCTCGTAAACATGGACCAGTTCAAACGGTCCGACGCGTTTGCCTTCGTGGAAATCCGGTCCGCGCGCCAGGAAAATGGTCCGCATTTCGGGCTCCCTGTGATCCCAGCCGTGGTTGCCTGCCAGTACACCCCTGCGTTCAAAAAAGGACCGGCTGGTGATGCTCCAGGGCAGGTCAGCCACCATAATGATCTCCGGAGTGCGGCGGTGATTGCCGATGCGATACGCTTCGGGCAGTTCCTCGCGATAGTAGACACGGTAGTTCTCCTCAGCTTCCTTGAGCAGATTGTATGCCGTTTCCCGTTTGCCTTCGGTGGGACGTATCATCGATACCGGACCCCATCCGACGACGCGAACATCGTCCAGGTCGATAATCTCATCCAGAAAAATCACTTTCTCTTCGGAAGGAGCTGCCATCCCGTGATCGGAGACAATGATCAGATTTGTCGAATCCCAAAGGCCGGTCCGCTCCAGTTCCGATATGAAATAGCCGAAATCGGCATCCATGTCGGCAATGGCCCGGGTGACTTCCTCGCTGTCGGGACCGTGCCGGTGTCCCTCGGAATCGATCCGGCTGAAGTAGAGCGTGATGAAATCGGGCCGGGTCTCATCCTCCAGTGAAAGCCAGGTAATGACTGAATCGATTCGCTGTTCATGTGGAAGCCGGCTGTCATAGTCATTCCAACGCGTGGGACGAACGCCGGAAATTTCGGCTTCACTTCCGACCCAGAACATGGAGGCGGTGCGCACACCCTGGTTCTCTGCAGTGACCCAGAGCGGCTCGCCCTCGTACCAGCGTCCCTTGACCAGTTCTTCCCTGTTCCCCAGGCTGAATGTCACGTCCCACTCCGGATCGTACATGGTATTGGACAGGATACCATGGTTTTCTGGATACAATCCGGTTACAATGGAGTAGTGATTGGTGAATGTCAGTGTGGGGAATACGGGGATCAGATAGTCCGCGAGAACCCCCTCCTGTATCAGCCGGTCAAAATGCGGGGTATCGGTCCGCTCAAAATAGTCCGGTTTGAAACCGTCTACAGAGATCAGGACAACGGCGTTTCGCTCCTGTGCTGACGCGGAGAGAGCGATGGAAACGGCAACCAGCAGAACCGCCAGGCGCCTCGAAATTATTTTCATGATAGGCATGTTAACTGTACAGGGTGAAACTAAAACATGAATTGCGAAAAAGAACAACTATCCGTGTGTGTTGTTTCAAGTCCGCAAGATATCCAGAATTTCACTTAGAGTGATTCGAAATATAATGACAACTTCAAACCCGGGGTCAGATTTTGTCCCCTTCCGGGATGTCTGTCCCGGTCTGCAAACAAGATGATATCACTGTTTGTATTGTCATGCATGAAGGAATATAGTATCTTTTTGCAGATTTTTGATGTGATCTGCGGCCCACGAATTATTATCTGTTTTAATCAATTTCTATTTCGCTTGCGCGTTTCACCGGGTACTTCGTGACCTTCGGTTCTTTGGTCAGAATG
>SKNL01000041.1 GCA_007120555.1 Balneolales bacterium | reverse complement strand
CCATAGTTGCCCATGAACGGAATGGTGATCCGGTTCTTGAACTTGTCGGTGACACCGCCGATTCCCTGGGCGTCGACTGGCAGCGGCACCACATTGGTCTGACTGAAGTCCGTATGCGAGTCGTAGATGATCACGGAGACACGGTCATTGAGCTGGTGTCTGAAATCGCGCTGCAACTGAGCGTAGGCCGCTTCAAGGCTTTTGGCCGTAAACTCGGCCAGATAATAGTTCTTTGACTCGTAATAGTAGACATCGAAGTGTTCGGACTGGATGAATCGCCAGTCAAACTGTGAGTACTGCACCCGGTTTTTCCCGAACCCGAAATACTGTGCCTGAGATTCGGAAATAATAAATGCATTGCTAATCAGCAGGATGCACGCCGCGGCTAGCATGCGGACGAAGGAAAACTGGCGTGTTGGATTCATCTGTGTCTGTACATTATTAAAGTAAAAAAAACATTATCACTGATCAGGGGTAAAAAGTTCCGTCCAGATTGGCCGGAATCATTTTTTCCCCGATTGCTCCGGCAGAAAGTCGATCTGGCGCTGTTCGATATCCGTGCGGGCCACTTTCACCCTGATGTCATCACCCAGTCGGTATGATTTGCCACGGCTGCGGCCCCGCAGCTGGTGGCGGGCCTGTTCGTAGACGTAGTAATCATCATCAAGATCGCGTACAGCGATCATGCCTTCGCAATAACTTTCGTTCAACAGTACAAAGAGCCCTTTTTCTGTGACGCCACTGATCACGCCACCGAACGTATCTCCGATATGTTCGGTCATGTATTCCACCTGTTTCAGCTTGATGGAATCACGTTCCGCTATAACGGCATCGCGTTCTTTTTCGCTGCAATGATCGCCAAGCACGATCAGCTCCTGAAAGCTGTACCCGGGCAGGCCGGCAGCATACTGCTTCAGGAGACGATGTACCACCAGATCGGGATAACGTCGGATGGGACTGGTAAAGTGTGCGTATTCCCTGAATCCGAGACCGTAGTGTCCGATATTTTTAGGACTGTAGACGGCCTTGGCCATCGAGCGCAGAATCAGTTCGTTGATCGCATATTTCAGCGTGGTCTTGTTGGCTTGCTTAATGAGACTGTTTATCTGATCGGCAGTGACCTTGCCGTCACTGACGTGAAACTCAATGCCCAGCGGGCGCACGTTTTCCCCGATATTCTTTAGTTTTTCGGGATTTGGCCGGTCGTGGATGCGGTAAAGGAACGGGTAGCGCGTTTTTCCTGCTTTGTCACCATCTTTCCCTTTATTCTGGCCATCCCCCCTGCTTTTCTCCTGTTCCCGCAACCGGGTGACGTGCTCCGAAACGGTTTTATTGGCCATCAGCATGCACTCTTCCACCAGGCGGTGCGCTGCCAGGCGCTCCTTGACATAGACACCCAGCGGCCGTCCGTGTTCATCAAGCCGGAAACGGGGCTCGGGCGTGTCCAGGTCGATCGATCCCTGCCGGAACCGGTTTTCGGTGAGCATGGCGGTCATTTTGGCAAGAGTCCGGACGGAAGTCTCGTGTTTGTGCCCTTTGCCATCGATGATCTCCTGCACTTCTTCATAGGTGAACCGCATGGAGGAGTTGATCACGGTCTCCTCGATGGAATACCCGACCCTTTTGCCATCAGGGGTGATTTCCATGAAGCAGCTGTACGCCAGCTTGTCTTCATTGGGACGAAGGCTGCACACTCCGTTGCTCAGGCATTCCGGCAGCATTGGGATGGTCCGGTCCACCAGATAGACACTGGTGCCGCGTTCCCGGGCTTCCTTGTCGAGGATCCGGTCCTGCTGCACGTAGTAGCTTACGTCGGCGATGTGCACGCCAAGGTAGTAATTGCCACTGTCACGGACTGAAATACTCAGCGCATCGTCAAAATCCTTGGCGTCATGCGGGTCAATGGTGAACACCTCCCAGTCGCGGATATCCTTGCGGCGCTTGTACTCCTTTTCGTGGATGTCTACTGCCACACTTTCCGCGAACTCCTCCACGGCGGGCGGGAACGCGGCCTGCATTTCGTTTTCGGCGAGGATGGAAAGGATTGAGGCGTTGTTGGTGCCCTTTTTACCCAGGTTTTCCAGGACCTCGGCTTCGGGAAGCGAGCGCGGATGAAGCCAGTCCACCAGCCTGAAAGTTACTTTGTCGTTGTGCCGGGCGTCTTTGGTGTTATCAGGATGCACGAAAAACTCGACCTGTGCCGACTTCTCATCCGGAATGATCAGATAGGTGCTCTTGCCCTCTTTGTGGAATGTGCCGACGAAGAACTTCTTGCCGCGTGAGATCACATCCACAATTTTCCCCTCTTCACGGTCGCTTCTTGATTTCGGGAGGATGGCCGCCCGGACCCGGTCCTTGTCCAGCGCCGTGCCGGTATGCTTGGACGGGATGCGGATATCCTGCTCCCTGTCCTCCACCTTGACATAACCGGTGCCGGACCGTGTGCTTGTAAAGACGCCCTCGACCACGTTGCCGTCCTGGCGTTTGTCGGCTATGCGATAGGTGTCGTTCTTCTCGACGATCCTGTTCTGCTTGAGCAAGCGATTAAGTGCCTTGTTGAATCGTTCATCCCCCTTTTTGGGCGGCAGTTTGAAGGCCCTGCGGAGCGTGTCGCGTGCGACCCAGCTTTCGGAGTGGCGCTCCAGCAGCTCCATGATGAGGTCTTCGAGGTGGATTTTCTTTTTTTTCATTGCGTATGTAAAGTCAATTTTGTTCGTGCAGCTATTCCGGATGATTCCGGAATAGCGAAATGCTTGTTGGTAAATGCTGTTAAGTACATGCTGGTAATCGAACAAGCAGGAAACAGGAATCATTCTTCCCGAGCCTGTATATTCTATTCTGCCTCCTGAAAAGGCGGTTCGTTGGCGGGCACTTCCTCCCGGATGCCGAAAATGCCCTCGGCGTCCGTGGTGTTCCGGCCTTCGGATTCGCCGTCCTCACGGGCGGTCGCATCTCCCGCAGGATCAGGATCAGCGCTTCCCAGTAATCCGAAAACTGTGGTTACGTTGCGCCAGACACGGTTTCCGAACTCTTTCCAGGAGTTGAAACGGAATTGCGCCTCAAGGCCAAGTCCGTTGACGTTCTCGACATCGGCCTGTGTTCCGAGAATGGACATGAGCATGGGATCCTTCCTGTGGAACACTTCGACGGAGAGGTTTGGATTGATGCGGTAGGTGGCGCCAAGGTCGCCGATATTGGCATCTTCACCGCCCACTTCCCCTTCACGCCGGAGGACCAGCCTGTCGTCGAACAGGCGCAGTGCTATGGCCAGGTCGGCCTGATCGAATCCGAGAAGGTTCAGGTCCACATCCACGTTCAGCAGGTTGTCACTGAGCAGCGTATTGATCTGGCTGGACAGGAGCTGGCTGATGCCCACCTGTCCGGCCCGGGCCTGGAGCGTGGTGCCGAGTTCCTGGGTCTGTGTATCGCCCACGAGGGCTCCGGAAATGAAACCTCCCGTAAACAGAAGGCTTGTGGCCTGGATCAGTTTCTGTTCTTCGCTGTTGAGCACGTTGAGGACGGTGGCGTTCTGTGTGGCATCAATGGCGTTCGGGAATTCGAAGTAGAAATCGTTTTCTATGTTGTCAAGAGGGCCGGTGATGCGCAGCAGCAGTTCAACGGGGACCCGGTTGGTCTGGTCTGCCACCGCCCCGAGCAGCGGGGCAATATTGGGCCGGGACCGGTAGACGGCGGTGATATCCAGCAGGGCGTTTGTGGGGTCTCCTTCCAGGCGGATGGATCCCCCCTCCCGGAGGATGAACCTGCGCGTGAGAATATCGCCGCCGACGAACAGATAGTCGCCGCTGTTGATGTCGAAATTCCCGAACACCTGCAGGTCTTCGTCATCCAGCGTGATGCGTACGCGTCCGCTTCCCTGCGCGTTGACGATTTCCCCGGTTACCGGATCGAATATGAGCTGAACCGTGGAATTGGGTCCGGCAATGAACTGAAGGTCCATGCGGAACACTTCCATGAATGATCGGTCGATCTGACGCAGGATGGCGGGATCCGTGATTATTTCCCGCCGGAAGTCCACCTCGCTGAAATCCTTCACAAACCGGATGAACCGGCCCTGGGCCTCATCTACGGATTGCCCCACAAGCGGCAGGGACAGGCGCGACTGGCTGGTGGTTGTTACCGGTTCGATGGTACGCACAAACGGGGATATGTTGGATCCGCTGATACTGACCACGCCTGTGCCGGAAACCCTGCCATAGAATGGAACGTCCGGTCCGTCGCTGTTATCCAGAAACCGGAGATTCCGCATATCCAGGGTAATATCCATGAACTTTTCGGGCTGGAAGTCATTGAAGTCAAAATAGCCGGTGACCGTCCCTCTTCCTCTTGCAACATCACGTGCGTTGAGCTGGTGAATGATAACGCCGTCATGACGGTTCACCGATATGTGTCCATCAAGGTAGTAAAGCGGTTCCAGAAATACGGGGATCACCTCTGCTTCGAGGATTTCAATATCGCCGTGAAAATCGAAATCACTGAAGTTGCCGGTGATATACCCGGATCCGGTGGCCCTTCCCTCAATGGATTCAAAGATGCTTTCCATGAGATGGCGCAGCACCCATGCATCCAGCTCCTTCACATCTACATCAAAGTAATAGAGCGAATCAACCGGTTCATTTACGTCGGGTGCCCGGAACCAGCCCGAAGCGCTCACATGTTGCCGGGCGCCATTGTTGCCTTCGATATAATCGGCATACTTCTGTTCATCGGTGATCACGATCAGATCTGTGTCGAACCGGTCTTCCGTGGCGTTATAACTGCTGTTGAGACTCAGATCGCCTATAATGCGATTGTTCATTGAAAGGCGATCCACAGTGAGGTTGCCGTGGAACAGCGGATTCACGGCCAGGTTCTTCGTTACAAAGTCGCCATCCAGCAGTCCCTGGAAAGAGACTTTGCCATCTATCATCTCTGAAATGCGTTGCAGATCGACATTGTCAAATCTGTATTGTACCGAATCTTCGGGGTTGCTGCTGAACGTGCCGTCCACAAAAATCCTGTCATTGCCGCTCAGGGCCAGAAAATCCTCGACATGCAATTTGCCGTCCTGCGAGTAGCGGAACAGCGGACGGCCCTCGGTCACCCAGAGATAACGTTGGTTGCCAAGCATGAAGCTCTCGATACCGAAAGAGAGTTTTTCAGCTCCAAGCCTTCCGGTGATGTCAGCGGCCAAACGCACTTCATTCGCAAAATGTGCGATACGGCTGCGGCTGGTGATCTCTCCGGAATCAAAAGACAGGATCCACGATAAACTGTCCACATTCTGTTCCATGAAATGAAGCTGCCCGACCCGCAGGTCAAGATCCAGTTCCATGGCATCGTGAAGAGGCAGGTCGTGATGGAAACCGGCGGTGAGTGACAAGTCTGTGTGATGTACGGAAAATCCATTCCAGGTTGTGGAATCATCGAGCAATTCCGTGTGGAGCAGTAGTTTTTCATTGTCGGCGTGCACGTCCATCTCAAGCTGCAGCCTGGATGTGATCTCGGGCAAACGGGGGATATAAGCACGCAGCACTGGCAGGTTCTTGATTTCAAAAAAGATATCGGCCTTCAGGATATCTTTGTCGGATGCCTTGTATGCGACAGGCATTTCTTCCGTCTGGAACAGGATTTCCTCATTTATTCTTTGCGCAAGATGGTCTCTCCACTGCCGGAAAAGTGGAGGTATGGACGGTATGGGGATATCTCCCTCCATGACGAGATCAGCAACAGAACTGGTCAGCCGCACCGAACGTGTTGTCGATTCGGGGTGATTCATGTCCAGATACACCTGATGCGATCCGAGGTCAGAGCCATTGATATTTGAGGGAAACACATCCACAACGATACGTCCGTACCATTCGCTCAGGTCCCGTCCGTGCCAGTTGATATCATAAGCCATGTTCCATTCTGACACGGGGAGTGCGGTGTTTTCCAGGACGGTGCTCATGTCAAAACCGGATGAGCTGCCCCTCATGAGAATGTGCGGCCATTCTCCCTGGAAATTGACGGATCCCCTGCCATCCAGGTAATCTGCGCCCTGGTAGTAGCCGAACTCATGCGTAATGATCCGGTCTGCGTAAACCAGATCCAGGTGCATGTCCGGTATTTGGAATCCGGCCATGCGGGAATCAAAGAGGTCCACGTCCAGAGATATGCGCGTTGATCCATTCAGCAGGTTTTCAGCAGTGAGGATTATTTCGGTATTGACGTGTCCGGGATACGATTCGAGCCCTTCCCAGGCGCCGGGGTTTATGTCGTTTCCGTAGAGGGAAAGTTCCAGGGTCATCGGTGGCGTAAGGTCCAGGGTGCCTCCGGCTTTCAAAGTCCCTTCGGGCAGCTCCATGTCAAGGTCGACGTACAGCGTGTCGGTATTCCCGCGGATGCTCCCAATGGCGGAGAGGTCATGCCAGTGACGAATGGGCAGGTCTGTGATTTTGGGGATGAATTCGGCGAGGTCGGAATCATGCAGCCGGATGTCTCTGAAATTAACGCTGTATATCAGGTTTGCCGGATCCCGGAAATTTTCAAGGCTGGCATCGAATCGGAATCCGGTATCACCGGCATGCAAGGCGGCATCCAGGATGGTCATCTCTGTGTCAGAGCCTGATGCGTCGAATGATGTCACAAGTCCCCGAAAGCCGGGTGGAAGGTCCGCGCCGGCAAATGCGAGTTCTTCGGGAGCGAGAAATGCTTCCAGCAGATTGACGGACCAGGTTGCATCGCGGAATTGCCGGGTCAGCTCTGCGTTAAACAGGTTGATGCCATCGAATTCCATGTTCCAGTCCAGATGGGAACTGCCCAGGCGCATTCTCATCACATTGAATTCAAGATATCTGCTGTCATTGTAAATCTGTCCGGAGAGCGTGAATTCGCGGTTATCAAGATCCTCAAGCAGTACTGTGAGGTAGGAGATATCCAGATAGCGCTGGTCTGTAGATATTTCCAGGAACATTTCGGTATTGATCTGTTCCATCCGGAAGGGTTCGGACAGATAACGGTTCTGCATGCCATCCGGAAGGCTTTCCAGATGGAGCGTTCCGTCCTCTATCTGAACGAAGGGGGCGTAGATCTCAAGGCTTCGGAATGGTTGGGTAAACGGGGTGCTTTCAGAGATATCCCGCTGTGATGCGGGCTTGCGTTGGTCCGGGATCCGGTTGAATACATGGGCAAGCGTGTAGGCGTCCTGCTCGTTTGTCCGGAGATAGACGGTCGGCTTTTGCAGTGCCAGGTCATTGATGACCAGGCTGCTCCGCAGGAGGGCGAACAGGTCGACCTGCAGGCGGAGATTGTCCATGGTCACAATGGTGCGATCTTCGTGTTCCAGGACAAGGTCACGGAGCTCCATTTGAAGCGGCAGGAAACCGCCTATTTCACCGATATGAAGTGTGCCCTCGAAATTATTGTTAAACCACGTTTCGGCACGTTCGGTCAGGTAGTTCCTGGCCGGTTCTGTCTGAAGCATCAGGAAAACCGCTCCGGCAAAAAGGATGACGGTTGCCAGCAGGACCAGGATGCTGCTCCAGAATATGCGCCAGGTGATATAGAGGAAACGGTAGAACAATGGTACGGTCAGGTCAGAACATCAAATGTATATTTCCAGGCTTCCTGCAGCAGTGAACGGTCGCTGACAGAAGTTACCAGGGGTTTTCCGTGTGCAGACACCAGGACCAGCCGGATATCCGCGTCCCGGTTTTTCTTGTCATGTGCCATGAGGGTAACGAGTTCACCGGAGCGGCTGGTGTACGGACCCAGATCAAGGCGGAATTTTTCTTTCAGTTGCAGCAATGGTTCATCCGACACCTCATATCCGAGACGGCGCGAAACAAACAGCGCCGCTATCATACCTGCATATACGGCCTCGCCATGGTTGATATTGCGATAGTTATCCAGTGTTTCCAGTGCATGGCCGAAGGTATGGCCGAAATTAAGCCAGGCGCGCCGGCCTGCTTCACGCGCATCGGCCGCCACGACACCAGATTTGATCCGCACAGAGTGTTCGATCACGTGTTGCAACAATTCCGGGGTGCGGGTTGCGGGATCGGCAAGGGCGGCCCCGGCCTGAAGCAGATCGGGATCTGAGATGTAACCGTATTTGAGTACCTCGCTGATGCCGCAAAGCCATTCGCGTTGCGGGAGGGTATCAAGAAAGGCGGTATCAAAAAGAACGGCCCGGGGATGATAAAAGGCGCCGATCGTGTTTTTGCCGAAAGCGTGGTTGATCCCCGTCTTGCCGCCTATGGCACTGTCGACCATGGCAAGCAGTGTAGTCGGCACGTGAAACAGCGGCAGTCCGCGCATCAGTGATGCTGCGGCAAAACCGGCCAGGTCGCCGGTGACACCACCTCCAATGGCGATCAGCGGCGTATTACGCTTCAGCGCACCGGAAAAGGCAAAATCCATGACACGGTTCCACATGGCAATGCTTTTCGACGTTTCACCGGAGGGCACTTCGAAACAGCGAGCCATAGTATCCGGAAAAGCGGCGTTGATCCGTTCCCGGTGCGCGGACATGACATTTCCATCCACAATCAGCACGGGTTGACTGTCGGTTTTGCCGGCATCGCTGTCCGGGAAGCCAGCCGCAGGGTCGGAGGCATCAACGCCATCTGGATCAGAAGCGTCGACGGCAACAGGCTTGCCGTCCGCATCCAGCAGGTCGGCTGCCCGTCCATGCTTCCAAAGGAGGGGAAGGTCGTCGAACAGCAGGAAACGTGTTTCGTCCCTGTCAGTTATGATGAGTGAGGGAAGCTGGAGCATGTTCTCTGAGTAATCGGATCAGTTCGTTGGTGGTCTGTTGCCGTGACCAGTGCGGCTGGACCGGAACCCTGATATCGGCTTGCAGGTAATGTTTTTTTCGTTTTGAGAGCAGTTCGCTTATTCGCTTGCGGAGCGGTTCATCGCTCAGCAGTTTGCCTTGAGAGTCCTGAAGCAGGGGACGATTCCCATCCTTTTTGAGCCTTTCAAAGAGTGTTTCTCCGGGCACATCCAGGAAGATGGTTATGGCATGCAGTTTCAGCAGGTCGCGAATTTCTTTCTGCTGAATGGCGCCGCCGCCCAAAGCCAGGACTGCCGGACCGAGGCCTGGCATGTTGCGAAAGCAGTTGCGTTCTGCCATTCGGAAATGATCTTCCCCTTTTGTCCGGAATATGTCCGGGATCTTCTGTTTTTCTTCCTTTTCGATCACCTTGTCCAGATCGTAAAATGGAAGATCAAGCCGACCGGCCAGCTCCTGGCCTATCCTGCTTTTTCCCGAGCCCATGAATCCGGTCAATACGATCAAATTTCTTACTTCCATATCCTTTAAAAATACGAATAATTTTCCGGATTTTCAGGATTCGTGCGAGTCGGGTTTCGCAGGTTCGACCATCTCCACCTTTTCCCGGGTCACGGTCACCAGTCCCGGGGCAGCGCCTTTGGGTTTGCGCACATGCTTGCGCTTGGCGATCATGACCGGGACCAGGGACGAACCGGCCTGCCGGGAGTATGCAGCGGCAAACGATGCGGCCTTGCGTATCAGCTGGGCGTCGGGCCAGCCGCTGCCCCCCCCGGTCCGGAGCAGCACATGTGATCCGGCTGTTCCGCGGGCATGCATCCAGATATCTTCCTTGTGCGATAAAGCAAGTATTTCGTCATTGCTTTTGGCATTTTTTCCGATCCACACCTCGTAATCTCCTAATTTTACGGTTTTGTAAGGCCGGGCCACCTGTTGGGTACCGGATGGTGCGAGGCCGTACTGCTGCAGGCGTCCTTCATTTTTTTTCACCCATTTTTCCAGTTCTGCCGGATATTCAATGGCCTCCACTTCGGCAAGCAGCTGCTCCATCTCTTTCAGTTGCGCTGCAATCTGCCTCTTTTTTTTGCCGGAAACGGAGACATCCTTTCTGATGCGTGCGGCCCTGGCGTAATACTCCCGGGCCTGCTGGATCAGGGTCTCCCCCGGAGTCACGGGGATGGCCCGTTCGCTTCCGCCTGAGCTCCAGTCGGAGACCAGGATCCGGTCCCTGTCGGCCTTTTTGCCGGGATTGGGCTGGCTCATGAGCAAATGTCCTGCCTGCTCCATTTCGTCCGCTTTTTGAATCCGTTCCGGTTCTTTATCAAACTGTTCCATCTGCTTGCGAAGCCCTGTTATGCGCCTGCTCATCTTCTTTTCCAGGTCCCTTTTCCTTGGCAGCAGCCTGCGTTCTCGGTGTTTGGAAAGGAATAGGGTTCGGACGGCCTCGTTGACATTTTTGAAGGTCCGTTCAGGTGGATGGGACAGATATTCCGGCGGCAGCAGGCTCAGATTTCCTTCTGCGGTGATGCAAATGATTTCAGGATGCAGCAGCTTTTCCCGGAGTTTGGCCAGAGTCTTCCTGAGTTCTGCCTCGTTCTGCGATTCCAGATCGCATATATCCGCCACATCATTGATAATGCCACGCGGAAACTGCTTGTCGATGGCTAAGATTTTTTTGCGCAGCGGCTGGCCGGGATCAACAGTGGGCGGCGGGGTGCTTTTAGCTGCCGATGATGTCGTGCTGGCGGATTTCGAATCCTCCCCTGATCCCGTTTTGTCTTGAATGCCGGGGACAGGGGACTCAGCTCCTTCGAATGCCTGACTGTTCCTGAAAGATGAGAGGATACGTCCCTCCTTGACCAGGAACACATTGGGCCGGCTGGAAAACGGCATGAAAAGAAGTTGGAGTGTGGTCTCCTGAAAGGTAATCCGGATGTAACGGTCACCGGGCGTTGCCATGGCAATATCAGCGACGGTGCATCCTTCAAGTTCCGGGAAAAAGCCGGCGGCGTTGTGAGAAGGCGGAACGGCGCGTCCATCCAGGAACAAGGCCGTACCGGGAGAAGCCGCCGAAAAGGTCAGTTTCAGGGCGGGATCTGTCCGGAAAAAGAAATCGATCTGATCTTTCCGGCTGGACCATACTTCCATGATTTCCTTTCCGGAAATTTCGTATCTTAATTCTGCGACCAGCGAATGTAAAGTATAATAATTGTTCATACGTTACTTTCTCTGTCCTCGTAGCGCTTTTAAATTAAACATCAGGTTGTATGAACTACCCCAT
>SKNL01000267.1 GCA_007120555.1 Balneolales bacterium | reverse complement strand
CGCATGCTGCATTGCGGGTCAACAGTGCGCACCCTGTAAGACAAACCAGAATTGTGACTTGATCCGGTCCGACGGCTGCCCAGACTGTTGCAGGATCCGCCGGGCCGGACTTGCCATCGCAATCCGGGCTATGTGTCAGAGATCTGCCAGCATCTCCCGCATGTTGCTCTTCCAGCGCTCGTCGTCACTGGTGACGATATCCAGTTCAAGCCCTTTTTCCAGCACACGGCGGGCGTTGTCCTTCTCGCCGACGGTGATCAGGAACTCTGCCTTGTCGTGGTAGTAGAGGATGAAGTGGGGATCCAGTTCAATAGCGCGGTTGAACGCGGAGCGGGCCTTGTCGTTGCTGGCGCCTTCCGGTGCACCACCGAAGAGGGCGTTGGCTGCGAGGCGCTCCAGGCGGGAGAGGTTTGCGGCGCGGTGGTGCCAGTTTCCAAGCACGTTCCAGGCCCGGGAGTATTCGGGATCCAGCTCGACCGCTTTCTCGGCGTTTTCACGGATTTCGGTGGAAAGGCGGATCCGTTCGCGGGCGCCCACGCTCTGCGCCTTGCGTCCGACAGCCGCCGCATAGGCAAAATAGGAGCCGGCTTGTTCCGGATGTGCTTCCCGGAGGATTTTTGCGTACTCATACGCCTCATCATAGTGCGCCTCTTCGGCGGAACTGCGGGCCTGCCTGTGACCAATGGAGGTATGGAGCATCACGATGTTCCAGAGCGCATCGTAGTTGTCGGGCTCCAGTTCCACGACCGATTTGAATGCTGCCAGGGCTTCCTCATCCTGGAAGTTATCGGCAAGCTCAAAGGCGCGTTCCAGCCGTTGTTCAACTTCATCGGCATACGCGGCATTTGCAGCAAAACCGGTGATTGCAAAAAGACCAAGCAACAGGACACAGCACGGATACAGGAGACGTGATTTCATGATGGTGGATTTTTGGTTTAGAGGAAAGCTATGTATCATCAGCTGGAAAGATACAAAAGCAAAGATAGAAAAAAACTTATGCTGAACATTCTGATCATGGGCAGTGGCGCTGTCGGCGGATTCTACGGCGCACATCTGGCAAGTGTTCCCGGGTTCCATGTCACTTTTGTGGCCCGGGGTGCGCATCTGAAGGCTTTGCAGAGCCGCGGACTGCGTATTGCCGGACTGACGGAAATGCATCTTCATCCGGTCAATGCCGTAGCGGATCCATCCGCGCCATCCGTGCTGGAACAGCCGCCCGAGCTTGTTATCGTTGCCGTCAAATCCTACGACACCCTGGAAGCCATCCGTCTGCTGGAGCCGGTCGTATCCACCCGGACTCAGATACTCACCATCCAGAACGGACTGGAAAATTATGAGCTGCTGAGCGATGAATTTGGCAGTGAAAGGGTGATCCGGGGATTCTGCAAGATCGGGGCGGAGCTGACCGCACCCGGTGTCATCGAATACCGCGGTTTGTCGAGCGTGGTTTTCGGTGAGGAGGACGGAGCACCATCCAACAGGGTCATGCAGCTCCAGAAGATCATGGAACACGCCGGCATCGCGGCGGAGGTGAGCCCGAAGATCCACAGGGAAGCCTGGCTGAAGTTTCTCTGGAACGGCATTTTCAACATGATGACCGGCCTGAGCGGAGCCACTACCGACATGATCTTTGACGATGCGGATGCGTATGCCTTGGCCTGGCAGATTTTTTACGAAATGCAGGCCGTTGCCAGTGCCGAAGGCGTGCGGATCACCGACAATGACGGCACCGATATTATCGAAGGGACGCGCGGACTGGGTGCGTTCAAGACCTCCACCTGGCAGGATCGTCACAAGGGAAAACCGCTGGAATATGATGTTTTCTGCGGATATATTGTCCGCAAGGCAACAGCTTACAAGCTGGCAGTTCCCGTGAATCAGGCGTTTCTGGCTCTTTACCGGCTGCTCGAACAAAGTTGAATACTGATAATCTGCGAGGTGACACCGATGAAACTTGGCATCATTTCTGATACGCACGATCATGTACGCAACATCACCAGGGCCGTGTCTCTGTTCCGAAAGGAGGATGTGCGCCGGATCCTGCACGCCGGCGATTTTTGCAGCCCGTTTACAGTCCCGCTGTTCAAGGGCTACGAACTGGATGCGGTTTTTGGCAATAATGACGGCGACCATTTTCGGCTGATCGGAAAATTTCGTGAAAACGGGTTCTCTGTCCACAATGAGTTCTACGGTACGGAGGTTGAAGGGTGCCGCATTGCCCTGTACCACGGCACGCAGCCGGCCATCACCGATGCGCTGGTCCGTTGCGGGAGCTATGACCTGGTGGTGAGCGGACACACCCATCAGGTGGTCAATGAGATTCATGGGGAAACACGGCTGCTGAATCCCGGTTCCGCGCACGGCTTTGATGCCGGGGCGACGGTGGCGATTTTCGATACCGATACGCGCGAGGCCACAATCCATTCCCTGTAACCTGCCGCTGTCGCCTGCCGCTTGTCGTCGTCGCCGTCACTATCGCATGTTGCGGATCAGCGCTTCCGTGAAGATTCGCGTGTTGCCATCGCCGCCAAGGTCACCGGTGATGACGTTCTTGTCCGGCAGTGTCCGATAGAGGGCCTTGCGGATTTTCTCCGCTTTATCGATCTCGCTGATGTGTTCGAGCATCATGAGGGCGGAAAGGAGCAGTGCCGTCGGGTTGGCCTTGCCCTGTCCCGCAATATCGGGGGCTGAGCCGTGCACGGCTTCAAAAATGGCATGCTCATCGCCCATGTTGGCTGAGCCGGTGACACCGAGACCGCCCACCAGTCCCGACGCCAGGTCGGACAGGATGTCCCCGAACAGGTTGGTGGTCACGATGATGTCGAAGATTTCGGGACGGATTACCATCTGCATGGCGGTATTGTCCACGATCATGTCGTTGAATTCGATGTCGGGATAGTCACGGGCCACTTCCTGGCCGACCTTGAGAAACAGTCCCGTCGTG
>SKNL01000219.1 GCA_007120555.1 Balneolales bacterium | reverse complement strand
TGACCCCATCCACCCGTTCAAATACGGTGTAGAGTTGCAGGCTGGGACGGAACAGGGGCACATCCTGCATCAGCCGGAAGCCGATGATGGCGATCAGCATGGCGATCACGATGGTCAAACCTATCTTTATTTCATTTTGTACTTTTTTCAAAACCGGGCTCCGCGTAGTGTTAAATGGTATATTCGCTGGCTCTTATAAAGGCGTTCAGTTCTTTGTGGTCACTTGTGCGCAGTTCGTCGAGCGTACCGTACCAGCTGAGTACCTGCTTGTCCAGAAAGGCCACTTTATCGGCAACACGCAGGACGCTGTGCATGTCGTGAGTAATTACGATGGAAGTGATATCAAGAGTATCTGCCATGTTGATGATAAGGTCATTGATCTCGTCCGATGTCTGCGGGTCCAGGCCGGACGTGGGCTCATCGTATAGAAGATACTCCGGTTTCATCACAATTGCCCGTGCAACTCCGACGCGCTTCCTCATGCCGCCGGAGAGTTCGGCCGGTGTTTTTTTGCCGATGTCCGCCAGGTTGACCAGCTCCAGGCACTCCATTACCCGCTCCTGGATCTGCTTTTCGTTCAGGTCGCTGAAAAAACGGAGCGGGAAGGCCACGTTGTCATAGGCCGTGATGGAATCGAAGAGTGCGGCGCCCTGAAACAGGACCCCGAACCGCTGGCGCAGCTTTCGGAGGCGGGCGTAGCGGATCTCGAACACGTTCAACCCGTCTATGAGCACCTCGCCGGAATCGGGATAGAGCAGCACGTTTAGGTGCTTCATGAGCACGGACTTGCCGGAGCCTGACTTGCCGATGACCGCAAGGGTCTCCCCGTCTTCAATCGTAAGACTGACGTCCGACCAGACGAGGTTGGATCCAAAGCTTTTTGTAAGATTCTTGATTTCGATCATGGTTCTGCGGTCAAAGGAGCAGGAAGGCGAGTACGAAGTCGGCGACCAGGATGTAGATACAGCTGAGGACGGCGGCCTGGGTGGTTGCCTGTCCGACCCCTTCCGCTCCGCCGGTCGCAAAATATCCCTTGTAGCAGGAAATGGAGGTGATGATGTATCCGAAAACGAAGGATTTGATCACACCGAAACTCACGTCAGCTGGCGAGAACACCTGGCGCGCGCCCAGCATGAAATCGGCTGGCGGCAATGTCCCGGTGAGGACGCCAGCCAGCAATCCGCCTATCATGCCGGCGACCACGGCGGCGACCCAGATCACCGGAAACATCAGCACACCGGCCAGTACCCGCGGCATGACCAGGAAAGTGACCGAGTTGAAACCCATGGATTCCAGGGCGTCGATCTGCTCGCTTACCGCCATGGTACCCAGCTCGGTCGCTATGCGCGCACCCACCCGTCCGGCAAGCACCAGGGCGCTGATCACCGCCGCCAGCTCGATCAGCAGCGACTGTGAAACGATGGCTCCGATGGTGGATGGCGGAATAAACCCGGCAACAAGCTGATAGGAGGTCTGGATAGTCATCACCGCTCCGGTGAAGAAACCGGCCAGGATGATGATCGGCAGAGAGTCGTAACCGGTCTTGACCATTTCCGAAATGATGTTCTTCCGGTACATGCCAACTTCCGTCGAGGAACGGATAGCCTCATAGATCAATCTGCAGTAGCGCCCGACATCAATAAATAATTGCATGCAATAGCCGTTGTTTATGTAATCCGGTTTGCTGATTTGGTGCGGTATCTGAAAAAAGCAAAGCGATTGTAGAAAAAAAAATCCGTTTTCGGATTTTCTCAACCTATCTGATATTTTGATACGGTAATTTAAGGAATTAATTATACACTGCGATTGTGAAATCAAAAATCCTTGCATGTTTTATCGCCGTGGCCGGATTCGTGTTCCTTGTTCCTGGTGAAGCAGGAGCACAAATCGGCCACGAATCCGCCTTCGGATTCCTGAATCTGCCCGGCTCGGCCAGGACGGCAGCGCTCGGTGGAAACCATGTATCCCTGCATAACGGCGGTACAGCGCACTTTGATGTGAACCCGGCTTATTTAAATGCGGAAAATCACCGCGAACTGACGTTGTCCTACCTGAACCAACTCTCGGACATTTATCAGGGGTCGACAGGTTTTGCCTGGCACCTGGACGGTATAGGTACGCTTGCCACCGGAATCAGGTTCCTGAATTACGGCGATTTCACGCGCACCGACAGTGACGGGCAGGAACACGGGTCGTTCAGCGCATATGATCTTTCCTGGAGCGCCGCCCTGTCGCGGAACCTGTTTGATACGTTCCGTGCCGGTATCGGCGTCCAGTTCATCATGAGCAATTATGACACATACCGTTCATCCGCCCTGGGCCTGTTCGGGGGGCTTTATTTCCCCTTCAACGACGGGTTCACGCAAGCTGCGCTGTCGTTTCGCAATCTTGGCGCACAACTCACCCGGTTCGACGGCACAAAAGAGGACCTCCCCTTCTCTCTGATGGCCGGAATCACCCATCGCCTGCAGCATCTGCCGCTGCGGTTCAATCTCACACTGCACTCCCTGGACCGCTGGGATCTCCCTGTATTTGATGATGAAACCGATCCGGGATTTTCAGACAACCTTTTCCGGCGCATGCGATTCGGCACAGAGCTCCTCTTTTCGGAGAACTTCCACTTCCGGATTGGATACGATCACTTGCAGAGCGAGGAGCTGAAAACCGACCGACGCATCGACCTCTCCGGCGGTTCCATTGGCCTCGGTATCATCATACGCGACATTCACATTGATATCAGCCGCACATCCTACAGCGAAACGGGCGGCCTTTTTCAGCTGAACCTCCGTACCCGGCTGTAATCCGGCATCCGGCCCGCAGTTCATTCTTAAAGCCGCAGTTCATTCTTAAAGCCACAGTTCATTCTTAAAGCCGCAGTTCATTCTCTAAATTGCTATATTCCTGCTCCCCGGAATCCTTGATTTCAGGATCAATCCTTGATTTCAGGATC
>SKNL01000160.1 GCA_007120555.1 Balneolales bacterium | reverse complement strand
TGCGCAGACGGAGGAGGAATTCGCCGGACTGATCCGGCAGTGGGCCGAGCGCAACCCCGGACGCTGGATCACCGGCGGAACCTGGGACCATGACAATTTTCCCGGCGGCAACCTGCCCACCAGGCAGCTTATCGACCCGTACACCCCGGAGACACCTGTCTTTGTGCGGCGTTACGACGGCCATATGGGCTTGGCCAACAGCTACACGCTGCAGATGGCCGGCATCACCCGCGAGACCCCAGATCCCCCCGGAGGTCAGATCGTGCGGGATCCGGAAACCGGCGAGCCTTCCGGTATCCTTCGCAACGCCGCCATGGAACTGGTGACGCGGCTCATCCCCGAAGACACGATGGAGGACCTGCTCGATGCCACCCGCCTCGCCCTTGAGGAAGCCCGAAGGAACGGGGTAACCGGCATCCACGACATGGCCTCGCCGGACGACCTCAGGGCCTATCAACAGCTGCACAAAAACGGCGAACTCACCACGCGCGTGTACGCCATTCTCCCCTTTTCGCGATGGGAGCATCTTGCCGAAACGGGTATCCAGGTGCCATTCGGCAATGATTTTGTCCGGGTAGGCGGCCTCAAGGCCATGGCGGACGGATCACTGGGATCGTCGACCGCGCTTTTCTTCGAACCTTATGAATCCGATCCCACGACCCACGGACTGCCGAGCGACGTCCTGGGCGACGGTCGGCTGGAGGCTTGGGCCATGGCCGCTGACAGGGCCGGACTGCAGCCCGTCATCCATGCCATCGGGGACAGTGCCAACAGCCGCATCCTGGACTTGTACGAGCGGATCATCGGCGAGAACCCGGAGCGTGACCGGCGGATGCGTATCGAGCACGCACAGCACATCCACCCGAAAGATTTCGAGCGGTTTGCCGAACTGAAGGTCATTGCGTCGGCACATCCCTTTCATGCCATAGATGACGGACGCTGGGCCGAGGGGCGCATCGGCCATGAGCGAGGCAAGACAACCTACGCTTTTCGAAGTTTCCTTGATGCGGGTGCGATCATGAGCTTCGGCAGTGACTGGACCGTGGCCCCGCTCAATCCGCTCCTGGCGATCTATGCTGCGGTCACGCGGCGAACGCTGGATGGAGAACACCCTGACGGATGGTTCCCGGAGCAGAAGATTACTGTCGAGGAGGCAATCCAGGCGCATACGCTCACCAGTGCCTACTCCGCCTACGATGAGGACCGGATGGGATCGATCACACCGGGCAAGCTGGCGGATATTGTCATGCTGTCTGACAATATCCTCAAGATCGATCCGGACGGGATTAAAGATGTGGCGGTGGAGATGACCATGGTGGACGGCACGATTGTCTATCAAAAACCATGAAATATCCGCGGCGGCGGATTCAAGTCAGGTTTTATCAAGCGGTCGTTAGCATCACCGGCGAAACTCAGCCATTGCCGCTGCCGGACCTGTGAGCGTTGTTTAAAAGCTCAGGGTCACGCCGAAGGCGATACGGGAATTGTGGTTGTAGTCAAAATCGTCGGCACCCATCAACCGGGTAAAACGGTACTCCACGAAAGGACTTATGGCCGGGAGGACAGGAAAACGGAGCCCGCCGTACAGGTTCCAGTAGATGCTGTTTTCACTGAAATCCAGCACCTGAATTTCAGACTCTGACGTAAATCGTTCCTGTCCCAGACCGAGGCCCACGTAGGGGTGCAGCAAACCAAAACCGAGTCCGCCTGTGACAGCAATCCCGTAGTCGAAGACATCCAGATCTGCCGGGAGTCCGGCATCACGATAGGAGCTGACCTCATCTGAAAAAAAGCTGAAATGGGCGCGCATTTTGAAATCCAGCATCGGTACGCTTGAAAGTATGCCCCGTTCCAGGCGCAGGCCAAAGCCTTTGCCCGGATCCGCATCGCGGATTTCATACGATGCGCCGATACCCCATCCAGTTACGGCATGTGCCTGCTGGACAGGGACGACGAGCCCCATGAGGAGTATCGTGGCAAGGGCGGCAAAAGTATTCCGGATCGTTTTGATCTGTAGAGTCATGGCCATTCTGTTTAAGTGTCGCGGTTTGCAACAAAGATAACCGGATTTGGACATTTATGATACAGGAGCTGCAGCAAATGGCATAAAGAAATTCCGGAATCTCATACCATCTATTATTGAGTATTTTCTCATATATTCATATATTGAGTTTGCATTACCGGTTGCCAAAAAAATCGCCGGTAATTGCGGAATGGCCGGCTGGCCGCCCGGAGTCGATTGCAGACAGTCGGCGTAATCTCTATTAATGCCATTTTGACCATGCCCGTTATCTCTACCAAACTTCGCGCCAGGCTGCTTGATGCCCTGGCACACCCCAACCGCGTCCGTATCCTCGAGGCGATCAAAAGCGGGTATACCTGCAGCTGTGAAATCGCACCTGACTTGAATATGGAACAGTCCAACCTCTCGCGCCACATGAAGATACTTGTCGAAAGGGGAATTTTGATCCCCGAACGTGAGGGGGTGCGCATCAACTACCGGATTGCCGATGAGGACATCTTCAAACTGCTGGATATGGCCGGCGAACTGGTCAGGCGCAATGCCGAGCGCAGCATCCTTGAAGAAGAAGCGGGCTAACCCACCAAGCAAGTTTCCGATCATCGGAAGTATCACAAGAACCATTAGAAACAACACCGAAATCATTTGACAGAACACGTGAAGAAACACGATTTACGAATAGTTTATGAGTATTTGTTCAAATTATCAATTACTCATTATTAGTCGGGTTTAATCCATCCCGTTGACACATTTAAATCGTTCCAAAACCCTGAAATTATTTCACCATGTCACTCATTACAGAACTGATCACTTCGGGATTTGCTTCCCTGCAGTACTATGTCCTGAAGCACACGCTGACCTGCCTGCTTCCGGCATTTTTCCTGGCCGGAGCCATGGTCACCTTCACCAACCGGGATGCCATACTGGACATCCTGGGTGAGCAGGCCAATGTT
>SKNL01000210.1 GCA_007120555.1 Balneolales bacterium | reverse complement strand
GGTGGCTGCCGCACGACCGCCTGGAGCTCCGCAGCACATTCCTGGTCAGGGCCAACTATACCGTCGAGGATTTTCAGCTGGAGGGGCGGCCAAAAAATGACCAGTCATCCAGGGAATACGCAGTTCGGGTGGACGGGGCCTACACCATCGCGGACGGCTGGCAGCTTGCCGTTAATGGTGCCCGAAGCGAACTGCGTATTGGCCGGCTTTTTTGGGATACGTTCCAGGAGACCCCGACCGACACCCTGATCACCTATGACATGGAAGCCATGGTCTATCACGAGACCGGTCCGCACCGGATAGGGCTGGGCGCACGCTTGTTTCTACGCCGCGACTTTCTTCCACTGGCCAGCATCACGGCGGAAGTGGCCGATGAAAACGGAACGCGGCAGGTGACAAGGGCGGCTCCCGGGCTGCAGCTGACCAGGCAATTCGGTCCCAGCGTGGACATCAACCTGCGGTTCTATTCCGGCAACCGGCTTATCATCAGCGGATGGATGCAACGTCAGGAAATCCGCCGCCGTCTGTACCTGACTTATCCCGAAGACATCGCATCCGCATTCCGAAGAGAGGAGCGGCGCAGCAGCACCCGCATCTATCCCAATCTGGAAGTCAGGGCCGTATTCAGTTTCTAAAATGCACCCACTTCGGGATTGGATATAAAGGCTGAATTCGACCTCGTTTGCCCTTCCGAATATTGCTGTTTCCAAAATTTTGAAGTAGGTTGTCCCAAGAAACCGCCATGCGGTAAACATTGGATATTATTCGCCGTATTAACTAAAAACGACAGGAACAATTATGGGCTTATTAGAGCGACTTGGCATTGATGCCGTAAACGATGGCACCTGGATTGGAACAAAAAGCTACGGATGGGAACACCGGGAGCCGATAAAAAGCGTCTCTCCTATTGACGACAGCGTAATTGCGGAAGTGAGCTGGACCTCGGAAGATCAGTACGAGGATGTGGTCCAGGCAGCACAAAAAGCGTTTCTCGAGTGGCGGCAGGTGCCGGCTCCCAAACGCGGGGAAATCGTCCGTCAGATCGGCGAAGCGCTGAGGGAGCACAAAGAGGACCTGGGCCGGCTTGTGACCCTGGAGAACGGCAAAATCCTTCAGGAGGGACTCGGCGAAGTACAGGAGATGATCGATATCTGTGATTTTGCGGTTGGCCTGTCCCGTCAGCTTTATGGATTCACCATGCAATCGGAACGACCGCAGCACCGTCTGTTTGACCAGTATCATCCGCTGGGGATCGTTGGCGTGATCTCCTCGTTCAATTTCCCGGTTGCCGTATGGAGCTGGAATGCCATGATTGCCGCCGTCTGCGGGGATGTCATCCTGTGGAAATCATCAAGCAAAACCCCGCTCACCGCACTGGCCTGCCAGAAGCTGGCGGCCGAAGTCATGCGCAAAAACAATATGCCGGAAGCGGTCTTCAACCTGATCACAACCGACCGCGTTATCGGCGAAAAAATGGCCCTTGACAAACGGATTCCTCTGATATCCGCGACGGGTTCCACAGCAATGGGCCAGAAAGTCGGGCCGCAGGTCTCTGCACGCCTGGGTAAATCCATCCTGGAACTCGGTGGAAACAACGCCATTATCATATCCGAACATGCCGATATCGAAATGGCCGTGCGTGCCACCGTTTTCGGGGCTGTTGGCACAGCCGGACAGCGCTGCACATCCACCCGCCGTCTTATCGTGCAGTCTTCCATCTTCGACCAGGTAAAAGAACGGCTCATTGAGGTTTACAAGAAGATTACCGTTGGCGACCCGTTTGACGAAAAAGTCATGGTCGGGCCGATGATAGACGAGGGCGCCGTCGAAGCCATGCAAAAAGCGCTGAAAAACCTTAAGGATCAGGGCGGTGAAGTCCTGTTCGGTGGTGAGCGGATCACGGGGGGCGTACCGGGACGCAACTACGTGAGGCCTGCGCTTTGCCTTGCCAAAAACGAGTACCCGATCGTCCAGGAAGAAACGTTTGCGCCGATTCTGTACCTGATCCGCTACGAGAGCTTCGCTGAGGCGATCGAACTGCACAACGGTGTTCCGCAGGGTCTCAGCTCTTCCATTTTTACACTGAACATGCGTGAAGCGGAGCAGTTTATCAGTGCCGTAGGATCCGATTGCGGTATTGCCAACGTCAACATCGGAACCAGCGGTGCCGAGATCGGCGGCGCATTCGGTGGGGAGAAAGAGACCGGGGGCGGCCGTGAATCCGGTTCCGATGCGTGGAAATTCTACATGCGTCAGCAAACCAACACCATCAACTGGGGCAATGAAATGCCCCTGGCGCAAGGCATCAAGTTCGATATCTGATACCGGCGCCTGCGTCGCATCCAGAATCAGGCCGCGGGATCATATCCTGCGGCCTTTTATTTTATCTAGGCGTACTGAAACGGTCAATACAGTACCTTTCTTATGCCCGCGCGTCCTTGTTTGCGCTTGGCTCTGACTGAGCAGATCCACTCCCTGACTCAGGTATTTTCAAATGCCGATGAGCGCGGTCAATTGGTAACAATCTGGCGATGCAGCTTGTTGAGCCGGCGCATCACATCCGGAACGGCATCCAGATGCTCCGGTTTCATAAGTACGCTGCGCAACACCCGGACCCTATCGGTGTCGGCCCTGAGCCCCGGAAGCCACCTCGCTGTTTCTTCCCTGCTCAATGCGAGCGTGCTCAGATAGAGTTTGTCTGTGTCCGGGACCGCATCCATGCCCCTTTTCAGGATCTCTTCCGAAACCCGGCTTACCGAAGAAAACGTGGCCTCTCCGGTTACCGGAACATATGTGACGATATCCAGTTCGGGTTTCATGACCGGTTGGAAACGATCCGATAGTTTCAGCTCATCATAAAGTCGCAGCGCGGCATTCCTGCAGTCGGCAAGTATCCGCGGCAGTCCGGCATTTTCTCCTTTTTTACGGTTGGAAGGCGTTTGTGTGTGAGTTGGACGGGAGGCAGTCTCAGCGTAAGCC
>SKNL01000185.1 GCA_007120555.1 Balneolales bacterium | reverse complement strand
CCGGGAAACCAGCGGCAGGCGGCGATCCTGTTGGTCACGGCCATAGTAATGCGCGTGGCGCAGAAAAACGTGGATGGTGTCCCCGATCGAACTTTCGTATCGGAACGGGCCGGTGCCAACGGCATGCCGGTGCAGTCCTTCGTCACGGAAGCGGAAGGGTTCAGATGGATAGAGGACGGCATGAGGGGAAGCCAGCTTGGCCAGGAAGTTTTTGTCAGGCTGAAGAAGCCGGAATGCGACGGTGGAATCGCTGGTCGCTTCAACGCCTGAAATGCTCGTGACCTGACGGTCCCGCGTGAGATAGACTTCACGCTGTTCCAGGTAGAAGGGCTCGAATCCCTGGATCGTGTTCATAAAAAGGTCCGCGGCATTCGAGGGCACGTCCCGGGATGCCATCCGTTCGAAAACCCGGACGACATCACGGCTGTTGACGCGCCGTCCGCGCCCCTGTGCAAAGCTTTCATCATCATGAAAAAACAGGTCCCGCCGCAGTTGGAACGTCCAGGTGAGCGAGTCATCGGAGACCTGCCAGCGCCGGGCGGCCGCAGGGACGATCGCATCCTCATGATCAAACCGGACCAGGCCCTCATAGGCAAACTGGATCATCCGCTTGGTTGCGGTATTCAGTGCGAACAGCGGATCCATGCTCTGTATGCGGTTCGATTCGCCGATTTTCAGTACCGCCAGGCGCGGTTCCCGTTCCCCGGGAGCCTCATCATCGTCTTCCGTGATTTCAGGTCCGCGCGCTTCGCCGCCTACGACAATGGTTTCGGTTGAGGGTCCGCATGAGACCAGCAGGAAAAGTGGCAGGAGAAGTGCCAGGAGTGTGGCCGGGGAGAAAATGGACAGGAAAGAGCGGTGCGGATGGTGTGAGAAGAACGGTCTTTGCATGGAAATTCAGGATATGGGTCGGCTGTTAGCGCTGTTTATTTACCGCCTTTCAGCCCCTTGAGTCCTTTTACCGCTTTCTGGCTCAATAAATTGATGTCGTGGGACCGAACACGGCTGTTTTTTATCTTATGGCGTTTTTTGGCGGACTGGATCAGCTCTTCCAGCAACCGGTCGAAACGCACCTCTGATGCTTCCCAAAGGTAGAATGAGAACGAACCGGGGATGGTATTAATTTCATTGAAAAACACCTCGCCGGTTTCCTTGTTGAGGAGAAAATCCAGCCTGGCCACCCCGGCACATCCCAGCAACCGGAAAATGTGCTTGGCAAGTTCCCGTATCTCGCTTGATTTTTCATTGGATATGGGTGCCGGGATCTTGCGGCTGGCTGAAGCCATGCCCTTGGCATCCCCGCTCTCGCCCTGCATGTATTTGTCCTCGAAGGAGAGCAGCTCTTCCTTGCCGAGCGGCTGTTCGCATACGCTGGCGCGCAGGGATTCGTCATCGCCGAGCACCGAACAGTTGATTTCGGTAAGCGGATGGACGGCCTTCTCGACCAGCAGGCTGCTGTCGTACCGGAATGCCGACTCAATGGCATCGGCAAGTTCGTCACGGTTTTCGACGCGGTGCACCCCGATGCTGCTGCCCAGGGTGACCGGTTTCACATACAGCGGATATCCCGGTTTTTCGGCCTTTTGGATCAGATCTTCCTGATCGTGCACCCAATGGTCTTCCCGTATCCAGACATCGTCGACTACCGGGATATCGTGCCGGCGGCACAGCTCCTTGGCCAGCCGTTTGTCCATGCCGAGCGCCGAGGCGCTGACCCCTGATCCCGTATAAGGCAGGTTGTAGGTCTCGCACAGTCCCTGAAAGGACCCGTTCTCACCTTCGGCACCGTGAAAGGCGCACAAAACGGTCTCCAGCGGGAACCACTGCGGCCTGGCGAGCCATCCGCCCGGGTGGGTCCGCAGACCGGGGCGCCCCTGCCCGTCCAGCGAAAAATGGCACGGCACACCCTGTTCTTCGGCCTGCCGTATTTCCTTGTAGGATTCAAGATCCAGCAGATGCGGACCGGTTAGCCACCGGCCGTTTTTCGTGATGTAGAGCGGGATGAGCGTGCGGCCGCTTTGCGAAAGGGCGTGGGCTGCCTGAATGGCCGTCAGCACCGAAACTTCGTGCTCGGGCGACACCCCGCCAAATGCAATAAGCAGGTTGTTTTGTGGCATTTTCTGGGGTTGGTGATGCAGTCGGTTGGGATTATTCTACCGGCTAAGATACAGATTCTTGAACTCAAACGGCTTGCGGAAGTGCTCATCGTCAAAGTCTTTCAGCAGGTAGATGGTCTCGCCGGTGGATTTCATCTCCGGCCCCAGCTCTTTCTTGACTTCCGGAAACTTGTCGAACGGGAACACCGGCTCCTTGATGGCGTAATGTTCCAGTTTGGATTCCAGGTCGTCGAAGTCGCTGAGTTTGGCGCCAAGCATCACCTTCACGCCGATGTCGGCTTCGGGGCGGCCGGTCGCTTTGGCCACGAACGGGATGGTCCGGGTGGCGCGCGGATTGGCCTCTATCACGAAAACCTCCGAACCCTGGATGCCGTACTGGACGTTGATGAAGCCGCGTACATTAAGCGCTTTGGCGATTTTGAGCTGGTACTCGGTCATGGTTTCGATGACACGGTCGCTGAGCGAATAGGGCGGCAGCACGGCGGTCGAGTCGCCCGAATGCACCCCGGCCGGCTCCAGATGCTGCATGATGCCGCAGATGTGCAGCTGTTCGCCGTCGTAGATGGAGTCGAAATCGACTTCGATCGCATCCTCCAGGAAATGGTCGACGAGGAACTCGTTTTCGGGATGGGTCTTGAGCAGCGTGCGCACGTACTGGTCCAGCTCGCTGTCTTTCACGGCAATACACATTCCTTGTCCGCCAAGCACATAGCTTGGACGCAGCAGCACGGGGTACCCGATCCGGTTGGCGATCTCGATGGCTTCTTTCGTGGTGAACGCCGTGCCGTAGGCGGGGAAGGGGATGTTGAGCCGCAGCAGCGTTTCGGAGAATTTTCCGCGGTCTTCGGCCAGGTCCATCATCTCGAAGGG
>SKNL01000112.1 GCA_007120555.1 Balneolales bacterium | reverse complement strand
TCCTTGGTGGTTGTGCTTCCCCGCACAAAATGGTCCTGTTCCAGCAGCCGGAGTCCCAGCGGGAAGCCGAGCCAGCCGCAGCCCATGATGCTGATGCGCTGCCAGTTCATGATTCCTCCTTGTGAAGGCGCTGTCGGTTCATGATTCATGATTCCTCCTGGTGGATGCGTTCGGCCAGGTCAAAGGCCGCATTGATGGTATCACCGACCGAGATTCCGGTGCGGTAGTTGCCGGCAAGATAAAACCCCGGATGCTCCTGCTCGGCCCGGTCCATCACCGTCAGGTACCGGATAAAACCCGTCTCGTACTGCGGGATGGCGCGCGACCACAGGATCCGGTGCCGGAAGCGTGGCTCTCCGCTGAGCCCCAGCAGCTTTCGCAGGCTTGATACCACCATGGCGGCCTGTTCCTCTTCCAGCATGCCGGCGATTTCCGGCTGTCGCGATCCGCCCATGTAGGTGGTCAGTGTCACGTGGCCGTCATCCGGCGCGCGGTTCGGGAACAGGGTGGATGTGAACAGCGTGCCCAGGATGGGGAAGCCCTCAATGCCGGGGATAAGCATGCCGAATCCGTCGAGGGGATGGGCGATGTCGCTGCGCCGGAATCCCATGGTAAAGGAGATGACGGGTGGATGGGGGATTTCCGTGACGGGAGTGAGCAGCGGTACCAGTGTTTCGGGGAAATCGATGCCGGACAGGCCGTACGATGTTCCGGCATAGATAAGCACGTCGAAATCCTGCGGCGGTTCCAGCGGGTCGTTCACATGCACCCGCCAGCGTTGAGAACGGTCTGCTGTTTCCCCGGTGGCGGTATTTCCGTTGACAGTGGTTATTTTTTTCACGGGGGATTGAAATGAGACCGCATCGCCAAGCCGGCTGCTGATCGTATCCGGCAGCACCTGGAGCCCCTCGTCAAAGGAGAAGATTTCCGCCTTGTTGCGGGGGATTTCTTCCGATCCGGGTGGACGGCGCACCCCGCCCTTGATCTGGCCGAGTATCAGCGATCCGTGCTGTTCTTCCAGGAGCGCGAGGCGCGGGAAAGCGTGCCGGACAGAGAGCCGCTCCGGATCACCGGCATAGATGCCCCCGACCAGCGCATCGATGGGCCATTTGAGGAATTCGTCGCCAAGGCGACGCCGGACAAAGTCGGCCAGGGTTTCGTCGTGGTCGTTACGCGACCGGCGGCGGAAAGGTTCCCGCAGGATGCTCAGCTTCGCGGAGGTGCTGAGCAGGGGCGTGCTGAGCAGTCCGCCTGCCGATCCGGGCACGGCCACCATCCTCCCGTCCCTGACAATGTACCTTTTTTTTGCTGCATGATCGGTATAGCGACGGCGCTCCTCCAGATCAAGCATGGAAACCAGGCGCTTGATGCGTCCGGATGACTCGATAATGGTATTCGGACCCCATTCGGCCATCCAGCCATCAGGGCTGCGCGTCGTGCGGATCGCACCCCCGGGTTGGTCCGATGCCTCGAATACCCGGACCGAATGTCCCTTGTCGCGGAGCAGGAGGGCCAGGGTAAGCCCGCTGATTCCGCCTCCGATAATGGCCGTACGCGTCATGATTTCATTTTGGTTTCACCTTTTCAAGGTACGTTATTTTGATCAATCAGACACAAAAGAGGTCGGATGCGTTCCCGGGTTTGCTGCCTGCCCCCGGCAGGTCTTGCCGCCTGTTGCCCCGGGCGATCCCTGGATGTTTAATGGGCGGTATGCCGGATTATTTTTTCAGAGATGGATAATATTTGGTACTTTTTGACAAATGAACCGAACATGACAGTCTCCGGCTGATACACATGAGCATCATCATATCCTGTCATGTGGGATCATTCTGAACATATCAATCGAAATGATATGAACGGATGAAACGAAACGAGTTTCGGCTATGTCGAAAAAACAAAAGAAAAAGAAGGATCAAAAGGATAAGCAGCGTGGCAGGGATACCTCCGAGCCAAGGCATCAGCCTGATCAGCCCGGCAAACCGGACAAGCCCGGCAAACCGGCCGGGACAGGCAAACCGGCCAGGCCCGGAGGCATTGAAATGCCGCCGCTGAAAGAACTGACACTCCCCGAGATGCTGCTCCGGTCCGTCAGGCATTTTCCGGATCGTCCGGCACTCGGCTATGCCGGCGGCAAGGTAACCACCTACCGGGAGCTGGAGGAGAAAGTGTCCCGCGTGGCGTCCTTCCTCAGGGAAAACGGCATCAGTGAGGGTGACCGGGTAGCTATTCTGAGCGAAAACAGCCCGAACTGGGGGGCGGCCTATTTCGGGATCATCTCGCTCAAGGCGATTGCCGTACCTATCCTCAATGAGTTCCATCCCTCGGAGATCCACCACATCCTCAGGCATTGCGGCGCCTCGGCGCTGTTCGTATCCGAGCGGCTGTACCACAAGGTCGAGGAGTTTGATCTGGACAAACTGAATGTGGTTGTCCTGATCGACAACCTTTCGGTGATCTCGCCGGAGTGGGGAAAGGACCGGCTCCGGCGGCTCTACGCGGAAGGCAGCCGCGAGCTGAAGCGCATCAAGGACATGGCTCTGAAAAAAGTGGGGCTGAAGTCGGCCGACATCCCCGAGGACGCACCCGCATCCATCATCTATACCTCCGGCACCACCGGACATTCCAAGGGTGTGATGCTCTCGCACAAGAACATCGTGAGCAACGCCATGGCGCTGGATCAGATCGTGGAGGTCGACCAGCGGGAGCGCCTGCTCTCAATCCTGCCGCTGGCGCATGTCTACGAATGCACGATCGGGATGGTGATGCCGCTCATGATCGGGGCGGCCATCTATTACGTCGACAAGCCACCGACGGCCCCGGTGCTTCTGCCGGCGCTGCAGCAGGTGCGGCCGACGGTGATGCTGGCGGTGCCGCTCATCATCGAGAAGATGTACAAGGGCCGCATCATGCCGGAAATCCAGAAAAAATGGGCCCTGCGAACAGCGTACAAGATTCCGTCCGTCCGCCGGATGATCAACCGCAAGGCGGGCAAAAAACTGC
>SKNL01000009.1 GCA_007120555.1 Balneolales bacterium | reverse complement strand
CGTCCACCGGAATCACATCTTTGGGCCGCACGGTCCACAGCAGCGGGTTGGGACGCACGCCGTCGTATTTTTCGGTCAGGTCCAGCACCGCCTTGTCGCCCCGCATATGCACGTCATCGATAATGCTCTGCACAATGGCGCTGATGTCGGCCGTGTTCATGCGGGGCCGCTTGCAGAGCATGTTGCGCGCCGTTTCGTCCAAATCGGCAAAATTCCACGTTTTCATCTTTTACACAATCATGTTTTCGATCGGAAGGATAACGATGCCGGAGGCGCCGGCCGCTTTCAGCTCCTCCATTACCTCCCAGAAGCGGTGCGTCGGGATCACGGAATGGATTGCCACCATGTCGTTTTCGGCAAGGGGGAGCACCGTCGGACTCTTGAGCGAAGGAATGATGCCGCAGATTACGTTGACCGCTTCAGATGGCGCATTCATCATGATATAGCGGCTTTTCTCGGCCTGCTGGCGCGAACTCATCCGCATCAGCAGTTTTTGGATCAGCTCCTTTTTGTGCCCGGCGACAGGGCGGTTGGTCTGGATCAGCTCGGCCTCGCTTTCGAGGATGGTCTCCAGTTCGACCAGGCCGTTGGTCTTGAGCGTCCCGCCGGTGGAGACAATGTCGGTGATGGCATCGGCGACGTTGAGGGTGGGGGCGATCTCAACCGCCCCGGATATCTCGATGGTGTCGATGCTGATGCCCTGTTTTTCGAAATGCTCGCGCGTGAGCACCGGATAGCTGGTGGCGATGCGGCAGCCGTCCAGGTCCTTGAGCGACCGGTAACCGCCGTTTTTCGGAACCGCAACGGAGAGTCGGCACTTGCCGAAACCGAGTCCCCGCAGACCAGTCACATCAGCCTTGCTCTCGGCGGTGACATTGCGTCCCACAAACCCGACCTCGCAGATACCGTCCTGCACATATTCCGGGATGTCATCATCGCGGATCAGCAGCAACTCCACGTCGTAGTTGCGGCAGGGGACCAGGATCCGGTTCTTGTAGCTGTCAAATTCAAGCCCGATGTTCTCGAGCAGCGCCAGTGTTTTTTCGGAAAGACGTCCGCCTTTCTGGATGGCGATACGCAGAGTAGATTCGTTCTGTACCAAAATGTTCTTTTTTTTTCTGATTAGTGTAATGGCCCAAGATAAAAAGAAGGCGCGTCAATTATATATGTTTTTGTTGCCCTGCGCGTTTTAATGAGGATGCCGTGCTTACGCATTCCAACATTTTTTCGTATTTTAACTAGCTTGTCACCAGAAAGAAAGTAACGCTCTATTAATGAAGAACATTCGCAATTTCTGCATCATCGCCCATATTGATCACGGCAAATCGACGCTGGCCGACCGTCTGCTGGAACGCACCGGTGCCATCACTGTGCGTGAAATGCAGGAACAGGTTCTGGATGATATGGATTTGGAGCGGGAGCGTGGCATCACCATAAAGAGCCATGCCGTCAATATGGATTACAAGGCATCGGACGGACAAACCTATTTTTTCAACCTGATCGACACGCCCGGACACGTCGATTTCGCCTATGAAGTTTCGCGGGCGCTCAAGGCCTGCGAAGGGGCGTTGCTCATTGTGGATGCCACACAGGGCGTGGAGGCGCAGACCATATCCAACCTGTACCAGGCCATCGACCAGAACCTGGAAATCATACCGGTCCTCAACAAAATTGACCTGCCGGGTGCCGACGTCGAGGGCATCTCACAGCAGATCATCGACCTGATCGGCTGCAAGCCCGAGGAGATCATCCCGGTTTCCGGCAAGACCGGCGAAGGTGTGAATGAACTCCTGGAAGAGATCGTCCTGCGCATCCCTCCGCCGACCGGCGACCCCGAAAAGCCGCTCAAGGCGCTCATTTTTGACTCGGTCTTCAACACCTACCGCGGCTCCATCGTTTATGTGCGCATCATGGACGGCACGTTGCAAAAAGGCGAAAAAATCCGGTTCATGGCCACAAAACGGGATCATGAAGCGGATGAAATCGGATATCTGCGTATCAAAATGAAGCCAACCGACACCCTCTCCGCCGGCGAAGTGGGCTATATCATCGGCAATGTTAAGTCACTGGAGGATACGAAAGTAGGTGACACGGTGACCACGCTGGCCAATATGGCTCCCGAGCCGATACCCGGATACAAGGAAGTGAAGCCCAAGGTGTTCAGCGGCATGTATCCCACCAACAGCGAGGATTTTGAAAGCCTGCGTACGGCTCTGGAGAAACTGCAGCTCAACGACGCCTCGCTTCAGTACGTTCCCGAGACATCGGCGGCGCTCGGGTTCGGCTTCCGGGCCGGGTTCCTTGGCATGCTGCACATGGAGATCATTCAGGAGCGGCTGGACCGTGAGTTCGACATGGACATCATCACCACGGTGCCCAACGTGGAGTACGTGATCGAGACCACCGACGGCAAAGATGTGATCGTCGACAATCCCACCGACATGCCGCCTCCGGGCCGCATCCAGCGGGTCTATGAGCCCTACATCAAGGCGCAGATCATCACGCCCGCAGAGTACATCGGTCAGGTGATGAAACTGTGCCAGGAGAAGCGGGGTACGTACGTCAACACCCTGTACCTGGACGCCAAGCGTGTGGACATCACCTATGAACTGCCGCTGGCCGAGATCGTCTTCGATTTTTACGACAAGCTGAAAAGCCAGACACGCGGATACGCCTCGCTGGACTACGACCTGATCGAGAACCGTCCGGGACAGCTGGTGAAGCTGGACATCCTGCTCAACGGAGATCCGGTGGATGCGCTTTCGTGCATCGTGCACCGCGAGAAGGCCTACGAATGGGGCCGGCGCCTGTGCAGCAAGCTCAAAAAGCTGATCCCGCGCCAGATGTACGAGGTGGTGATTCAGGCGGCCATCGGATCCAAGGTGATCTCGCGCGATACGGTGCGGGCGCTGCGGAAAGATGTGACGGCCAAGTGCTACGGCGGCGATATCACGCGCAAGCGCAAACTTCTTGAAAAACAGAAGGAGGGCAAAAAGCGTATGAAACAGGT
>SKNL01000049.1 GCA_007120555.1 Balneolales bacterium | reverse complement strand
GCTTTCAGGAATACGGCTACCCGTTCTTGCCAGGGAGTGGCTGCCCATGCAGCACGGGCATCCATGGCGGCCTCAATGGCCATGTTGATCTCCTTGCGTCCGGCTTTCTGCATGACTCCCAGCTTGTGCCCGTGATTGTGCGGCATGACAACCGGGGCCGTGCCGCCGGTGCGGACCTCCTGGCCTCCGATGATCAGCGGAATCTCGATCTCCTGTGAGCTCAGGCGTTTCAATTCGGCTTCAAGTTCTGCACGTTCCGGTGTTCCCGGCGCATATGAGAGATAGGGCTCGTTTTTGGGCTCGGGTACGATAAAATTTGCCTGGGTCATGTCTGCTCCTGTTTTAAATGATATCAAAACGAATGATTTCACGCTTCTTATCATGATAAAATAACGGATTGCCACGCTAAGATGCCAATTATTCCTCGGCACTGGCTGAGCATCCAGCTCGTTCATCAGACAATCTTATTTATTTTGTCAATACGACTCATTTGCTTTTTTGCATGGCTATCTTTTTTTTACTCGCTACAGATTATTTATATACACAATTAAAAGCCCTTCCATTTTTACTTCCATAAATATTTTACGTTATATTTCTATTTAATAATAATTTCATTTGCTGCAAGACAGAAAAGCGCTATCAAAGCTATTTCCGAATTACCAAAGGTTCCGGATAGAATCAACTTTCCCTCTTTTTATTTGCAGAAAAGCCCTTTTCGCCCAAGGCTTATTTCTGCTCATAAGAACCATACTAATCAATTATGAACTAAATGTAACAATTAATGGTTATATTGTTTCATGATATCAAAAAGTAAAAACACTACTTAATAAATACATGATATCCGATTTCTATCGTGACACTTTTATGAAAGTTATATTCAATTAATCACGATAGGCATACAATCAACAGAGGTTACAAATACTATGAATAACAATTCCCGAAAAAGTAAAATCATCTTCTTTTTTTCCATCGTAGCCTTGCTGGGTGCGGCTGCCGTTCTGCATCTCACAAGAGCAGACCATACAGTCACCACAACACAACCCGCCAGTCAGACAGCTGTTGCCTGGACGGCCGCTTATAACGAAGCGGATTTTTCATCATCGGAAATCCGCGAGCTGGTCCGCCGGCTGCAGCAAATCATGCAGGCCGACCGCAATGCCGAAATGCTGCGACCGGTGATCATTCAGCTTGGGGTACACCTTCGCAATACCAATGATCCGGTCCCGCTGGTTGTTGCCGACCTGCTCAGAGACCTGTCAGTGGAGCATCCTGTCAAGGACATCCGCCTGATGGCCTACATCACCATGATCAGCGCCCTGCAGAATGAGGCCGGAGAAAGCGGCGTCGGAATCGGTTTTGCCGCGCGTTGATGTCCATCTCCGGCGCCGACCGATGGCATCGCTGGTGGCATCGCTGATGCCTGCCGATAGTGACTGCTGTCGGCTCACAGCAGCCTGTGCTCACTTTCCGCGGCTGAGATACGCCTGACGCTGCGGTTCCGGAAGCCGTTCTATGGCATACCGGAGCATGGTTCGCGGCATCTTGCGTCCGTGTTCATCCAGAAACGATACCAGAGTCGCCAGATCGCGTTTCCCCGCTTCCCGGAGCATCCATCCAACGGCCTTGTGGATCAGGTCATGGGTATCATGCAGCAGGTTCCTGGCCAGATTGAGTGTATCCTCAAAATCATCCCGTCGGATGAAATGGAGGGTCGACAGGATGGCTATGCGTCGTTCCCAGAGGTCCTCCGATCCGGCCCATTTGTAGAGCAGGTCCCTGGGCCGGTTTTGAAAAAGCGCATCAGATGGCGGACCTGTTGCTGATCGGCCAGCGCCCGGAGCTCGTGCTGCACATCGACGGCTTGCAAGTCCGGTAGGGAGCCGGTTGTGCCAGTGTTCTTTTTCATGATATGGTCCTGTGTGATATATTGAGGACAGCAAAATCCAAAAAATCTGATAAAACCACACTATGAACCAGGCCCCTTCCTCATTTTATCCAATCGGTATTTCCTGCACCGTGGCATTTCTCCTGATGATCCTCCTGCTGGGCGAGGACCCGGCGGCGTTCGGCATCGACCCCGAGCTTTCGTACTGACACATAACATTCCGCTGGAGCAGTACATGCTAAAACCGGATTTCCATACCGGCCCGCACCCACCTGCCCGGCTGGGGAACATTGCCGATATCCACATACCGGGTATTCCACAGATTGGATGCCTCTGCGAACACGCGAGTCGGCCCGTTGTCAAAGAAAATCCTTGTATCGGCCATCCAGAACGGTTCAAAGGACCTGATTCCGGCAAATGCATTATCCTCGTAGCGCAGGTAACCGCCGGACCGATCCTGCCAGGTGAGGTTGGTCCGGAATCCACCATGTCGCAGCAAAGGCAGCGGGAGATGCAGAGGCAGACCCAGGGTGAGGTCGATTTTATGCGCGAGATGGTCCAGGGCGTAGTTGGACAGAAACTCGCCACTCTGCTTTCCGGAGTGCAGATAGGTATACTGCACTGACAGTGCTGCCTGTGCCAGGGCGAACGCAATTCCGGTCTCAAAACCGGTCACATTGAACTTCGTCAGGTTTTCGCTTCGCCAGATGTCTTCATCCGGCCTGCAGGACCAGGCGTCCGGCCTCCCAGCCCACACGGGAGTGGTAAAAAAGGTTGCCGGTGCGGAAATCGGTATTGGTGGTGTAGCCGTCGCTGGCCATGCCGCTGAGGGAGACATGGTGGGATACGGGTCCGCTCCGGAACCCGGCCGAAGCACCGGCATGTCCGAACCGATGCTGTCCGCCGGTCAGTGACAGGTTCATACGGGAATCGCCCGGCTCGGAGGTGATGATGTTGACAGCGCCGGTAGCTGACAACCAACTCGTCGAGATCGCGTGTGATCAGTTCTTCCTTTTCGACAGACTTCATTTGATTATCGCCCGCAAAGGTCATAATATGTCCGGTGGAAGCGCTTTTAATAAATTATTTTAACTTCACAGATCATCAAATTCGGAGGTATACATGGTCGTCTATTTGGCT
>SKNL01000050.1 GCA_007120555.1 Balneolales bacterium | reverse complement strand
CACCATGTTCGTTTTCGCCGTAGCGGACGCACTGCGCGTGGATATTCCTCATGATGTAGAGCAGCTTTTCCTCCACTTTTTCCCGCTCCCACCTGAGCCGCAAGGCGTTCTGTGCCATTTCAAGTCCGGAAGCCGCCACGCCTCCGGCATTGACGGCCTTGCCGGGCCCGAACAGCACCTTCTCTTTTAAGAACAGGTGGACCGCCTCGGTGGTGCAGGGCATGTTGGCGCCTTCCCCGACATAGCGCACCCCTTTTTCAACCAGTTTCCGGGCATCCTCCTCATCGAGTTCATTCTGGGTGGCACACGGGATCACCACATCCACCTCACCGGGATGGTTCCATGGCTTTTCATCTTCGTAATACACAAGCCCGCTGAATTTTTCCGCCATTTCGCTGACTCGGCCACGTTCCTGGTTCTTGATTTCCATCATGAACTTCAGTTGCCCGGTAGTCAGTCCGTCTTCCGCATAAATATATCCCGAAGAATCTGATACCGTGACGACCTTGCCTTTCAGTTCTATGATCTTTTCCACGGCATACTGCGCTACGTTACCGGAGCCGGAGACGGCCACGCGCTTGTTATTGAAATCTTCTTTGGCTGTCTTGAGCATTTCGACCAGGAAGTAGACGGCGCCGTATCCGGTTGCTTCCGGACGGATGAGGGAGCCGCCCCAGTTGAGGTCTTTGCCGGTGAGCACGCCGGTAAATTCGTTCTCCAGTCGCTTGTACTGCCCGAACAGGTAACCGATCTCCCGCTTGCCCACGCCGATATCCCCGGCGGGGATGTCCGTGTACTTGCTGATGTGCCGGTGCAGTTCGGTCATGAAACTCTGGCAGAACTTCATTACTTCACGGTCGGACTTGCCTTTGGGATCGAAATCGGATCCGCCTTTGGCTCCGCCGAGAGGCAGGGTGGTCAGGGCGTTTTTGAAAATCTGTTCGAATCCGAGGAACTTGAGGATGCTCAGGTTGACGGAAGGGTGGAACCGGAGTCCGCCCTTGTACGGCCCGATGGATGAGCTGAACTGGACCCGGTAGCCGCGATTGACCTGGATGCGTCCGGTGCGGTCCACCCAGGGCACCCGGAACATGATCACGCGCTCTGGCTCGACCATGCGATGCAGGATATTGGCTTCCTTGTACTTGGGGTGTTCCTCCATGTACGGGATTGTGATTTCGGCAACTTCCCGCACAGACTGCAGAAATTCCGTTTCATTGGGGTTTTTTTCCTTCACCTCGCCCATGAAGGCATTGATCTGGGCTTCAAAATGGGTGCTCATAAATTTTGCTTTTTAAATGATAACAGTCTGATTGTTGTCTGCATTCATATTGTTGGACAAGCGGGTGAGCCGGCATTAATCCATTACACCAGGTCACATATATTGCAGGAGTTCGGATTTAGCTGAATCAGAAAATGGTTTGGGTTCGCCTGGGGAATCGTCCTATTTTCAAGAGAACTGCCGCATGGCTGTATCCGTTTGAATATAACAGTGAAACAATCCTGTATCCGACAAAATTTTTATAATATGCAACAAACATTTCCAAATTGCGGAGGACCGTCATGCTTATCGTAACAAGAGACATCCATATTGACACACGGGGTTTTTCCGACATCCACGACCTGACCTCGAGGGTTCAGGCCATTATCGATGAATCCGGGATCAGCGAGGGTTTTTGCCATGTTTTCGCTGTCGGGTCCACGGCGTCCATATCCACCATGGAGTATGAACCGGCCCTTGTGAAGGATATCCAGGAGAAGCTGGAGGAATTTGCCTCCGAGAATATGCGCTCACACCATTCTCAGACCTGGGGTGATGATAACGGGTTTTCCCATATCCGGTCGACATTCATGGGGCCGGGAATCACCGTGCCCGTGCGTGATGGCCGGTGCATCCTGGGCACCTGGCAGCAGATTATCGTGCTGGACCATGACAACCGTCCACGTGACCGGCACATTGTGGTCCAGGTGATTGGAAAAGAGTGAAACCGGAATGTGATGGAAGCGCGTATATTCCGGCTCAATCACATTTGCGGACATTCTGCAACAAATGCGCTCTAACGGTGCCGCCGCAAACATTTTCAACAACTGACACATCCTCAATCTGAAAATACCATGACAGAAAAACCGTGGCTGATCGCTGAGACGAACTGGAAAACCGTAAGGGAATTCACCTATGAATTGGCCGTGCTTCCGTGGGGGGCCACCGAGCCGCACAATTACCATCTGCCGTACGCCACCGATAATATGGAATCGGAATATGTGGCAGCGGAAGCCGGGCGCCTGGCCTGGGAGAAGGGCGCGCGGGTTGCCATCCTCCCGGCGGTGCCATTTGGCGTGCAGACCGGGATGCTGGACCTGCCGTTTGCCGTCAACATGAATCCATCCACCCAGGAGGCGGTGCTGGGGGATATCGCACGGTCGCTGGAGGGGCAGGGCATCCGGAAGCTGCTGGTGCTGAACGGCCATGGCGGCAACAATTTCCGTCAGATGATCCGTGAACTGCAACCGGACCTGGGAATCCTGCTTCTGGCGGCGGACTGGTATCGCGCAGCGGACTGGAATGAATATTTCACGGAGCCGGGCGACCATGCCGGTGAGTTTGAGACCAGTGCGGTGATGCATATCCGTCCGGATCTGGTGCGGCCATTATCGGAGGCCGGTGACGGTAACGAGCGGAAATTCCGCCTGAAGGCCATGAAGGAGGGCTGGGTTTGGACTCCGCGCGAATGGAGCGAGATCACGGAGGATACCGGAGTCGGGAACCCGAAGCTGGCAACACCGGAGAAAGGCGCCCGGTTCCTGGAGGCCTGCACGCGGAACCTCGCCGATTTTCTGGTGGAGCTTGCGGATACGGATCCGGACGATATCTACGAATCGGAGTAATATCGCGATGTAATCTGCATCGTTTTATTTTTTTGCTATTTTACCATTTCAGTCCATCTGTAACTCTATCCATCATCACGTATGCTGATTGCTCGTACAAGTCCCCTGCTGATCATACTTGCTGCATTGTTTTTGTTCTCAT
>SKNL01000141.1 GCA_007120555.1 Balneolales bacterium | reverse complement strand
CCGAAAACGGAGGCTGGGCAGCCGATTGGTCGCCGGATGGGGATTGGATTGTCTATACCGAAACCTACGAAACCGGTCGTTTATGGCTGATGCGGCCCGACGGAAGTGAGAAACAGCAACTAACGTTTGAATAACGGGAGGTGAAATACGGCACAAAACAATAAAGTAAAAAAAACTGCCGGAATGCAGCAACATCCCGGCAGCCCCTGTAAAAAAGGCTTCCGTTACGGTTCTGTTTCAAATGAAACAGGAGGAGAGGCCTTTTTACAGGGATTATAATACAAATCAAACCAACCGATAACAATAATCCCTGGAGGTTTTTATGAACCCTTATAAACTATTATTATTTTGCAAAAGGCTGGCGATACACCTTTTGACGCTATTTATCGTATTATCAATAGCAAACGTACCTACTCAGGCGCAGGAACGGAATTTGGACCGTGAATTGTTGGTCTACATTTTATCCGACTCGCTGGAGATTCCGGCAGAAGTTCAAGAACGGGCTTAGACTGATGAGGCAGAAATTGGTTCAAACACTCTTTATACGGCATTGCGAGATATTGGAATCAATAACTTGGAGCGTGCATTCCCGGAATGGGAAGCTGCCGACAGCATCAGGGTACTTGAGAGCGAGCGGATCGTTCATCGGCCATCGTTTCATCGCGTTTATATCATGCATTTGCCCAATGGTATTTCATCTGATGAAGCAGTTGAACTACTTGAAAAAGAGCCGTCTGTTGTGTATGCCCATCCCCACCTGAATGCACAGCTTGAAACCGATACCTACTATACGGATCAGTGGCACCTGAACAACACCGGGCAGGCCGGCGGAACTGCTGGTGCCGATATCAGAGCTGAACAAGCCTGGAATATTTTTACAGGAAGTTCAGATATCAAAATAGGGATTTTTGATTCCGGTGTAGATTTAAACCATGTTGATTTGGCTGGTAAGGCAACCGGTGATCCTCACGTTTTTTCTTCAACTAATCCTGCCTCCTGGAATCATGGAACACACGTGGCGGGTATTGCAGCGGGAAAAGCCAATAATCAGAACGGCTTGATCCGTGGTGTGGACTGGAATGCGCAGATAGTATCAAAAGCCATTATCGATGGAAGTGGAAGCTGGAGTGGAGGCTGGATGGGAGATAATAACTTTGCCAGCAAGCTTACAGATGCAGTGGATCTTGACGGCGTGGACGTATTGAACCATAGCTGGGGGGATACGAGAATCAGCCAGACCGTAGGTTTAGCGCTGGCTTATGCCTACGATATGAATCGGCTGAATGTTACCTCTGCAGGGAACCTGGGTTCCGGAGGCCTGTCGTTCCCCGCCTCGATGGGGCACGGCATCATTGCTGTTGGAGCTATCAGAAATGATGATTCACGGTCTCCTGCTTCATCTTATGGCAGTAAATTGAATGTAACAGCCCCCGGCGGAACAAATATTGGCGGCCCTTATAATAATGCAGATATTATGTCTGCCATGATCGGGGATGACGCCGATTTTATGGCGGGCACATCCATGGCCTCTCCCATCGTAGCCGGGATCGCCTCTCTTCTGAAAGGGTTCGATAACGACCTTTATAATGATGATATCCAGCGGATTATTGAATTGAGTGCGGATAAAGTCGATGGTATGCAAGGTCAAGATTGGACAGAAGAATATGGCTATGGCCGTGTCAACGCCTATGAAGCGTTAAAGTTACTGCAGCAGCCGTATGAATTGAATCATTATACAACATCAGGCAGTACGGTCCACAACACTCAAACAGGATGGATGGAATTTTACGGGTTGCCCGGGTATGTCGGAGGTGCGTACTCGGTTAAGCAATATGATGTGCGAAAATCTGTAAATTTTTCTGAGATGAATGAAGCTTATATTTGGGGTCGCGGGGTTGAATCCGTCGGTTATTCTAATGAGAATCCAAATTTCACTATGGGCTTTACCGATGTAGTCAGTAATACAAATAACAGTGCTGTGCTCAGAACTTATGTGTATGAAATCTGGAGAATCAATGGGGAATATCTGGGTTGGTTCCCTACAACACCGGAAAATGTTGAATTTGCTTACACAGTGCACGGCTTTCCAACTGAAATCGGTGGAGCCAGCGAGGTAGTTACCTTTCAACACCCTGTAAACATTGAGGCTGGAAATACGTTGACTTTATTGGCTGGGACTGAATTACACTTGCATAAAGATCTTGTCATTGAAAGCGATGCCGTCCTTGAGATTCAAGCAGGAGTAACAATCAATGCGCAACCGGGAGCAAAAATTATGACCGAAGGTGATGGGCGTATTCTAGCTTTCGGCAGCCCGGAAGATCCTATCGTCATGCAAGGTGATGGTGGTGGCTCTTGGGATGGCGTAGTTTTCAATAGCAGCAGCAACCTATTAAACAATGTACATATCAAAGATGTCGGCGGCTATCAGGCTGCAATTCGTATTTTGGGCGGAAGTGGTAACGTCGTCACTTCCAGCACCATTGAAGACAACTTTTATGGCATACTTGTCGACAATGTCAACTCGGTTACTATCACCGGCAATCATATTGTAAATAATCAGAACGAGGGTTTACTGCTACTGGATGTGATCAATGAACCATCAAGCCCGAATACGGTCTGGATTCGCGACAATACCATTGCCAATAACGGTTCCTCGGGTGTTTACCTGTCGAACAGCCTGATCCATGATTTTTCCGGTAACGTGATCGAAAACAACCAGCGCTACGGTATCTGGATGAGCCCGTTTTCCACGATCTATTTCAACTACCAGAATGAAGGCCGCAACCGGATCAAAAACAACAGAATCCACCAGATTTGGCTTGCCAGCACCGGCGATGCCTTTATCGGAGGATTGTACACCCAGGGCCAGAATTCGATATACCACACCAACCAGCCTTCATCGAATAAGTATATCTATCGCTTGGCTTTGACAGGGCAGGGATACAGCCAGTCACCTTACAATGTATTTGCCCAACAAACCTATTGGGGGCAGTATGCGGCAGACTTTGGCGGGCCGGATGCCTCCTGGTTTGT
>SKNL01000001.1 GCA_007120555.1 Balneolales bacterium | reverse complement strand
AGCGATGATACCTGGGGAAGGATCAGGTGGCTGCCTGGTTGCTCCGGTTCCTCAGGAACAAGTGACGGTGGACAAACACCGCGGCTATGATGAGCAGGAGCAGTGCGGCCGCGAACAGCTTGTGGGTTTCGATAATGATGAGCAGGTGCGGACCCAGGAAGAACCCTACGGAAACCCAGAACAGGGACCATGAAAGACTGCCGAAGGCGGAATAAATCACAAAGCGGGAGAGCGGCATATCGGAAAAGCCGGCGGGGATGGTGATGACCGAGCGCACATTTGGGATGTAGCGGCCATAGAGAACATACAGGTGGCCATGCTTCTGAAATCCGTTTATGGCTTTACGGTTCATGTGCTTGATGTAGTGAAAGCGGCTGGATTTCAGAAAGTCGGTAATCACATCGGAATAACGCCGGCTGATCAGGAACAGCAGAACGAAGCCGATCATGTTTCCCGAAGTGGTAACAAATACCGCCGGAAAATAGAGCCAGGCCTGGGTGCTGGCATAGAGTCCGACCACCGCCAGTGACAATTCGCTGGATGGGGTCAGTATGGCTCCGTTCAGGAACAGAAGCAGGAATCCTATCGTCAGGGCCGTAGGCCATGAGATGGAGTCAAATATCATAAAAACGAATTCAGACATGGCCATATGGCTGTTAATCCCAATCCGGATGGATGGTCTGCACTTTCATGGTACGGTAGTGGAATCCGATATTCAGTGATTGTGTTTTTTGTTGCGGGACACCATCCACCTGCCATGAAAACGGATGTTTGTGCTCAATCTGATACCCCTTTGTTGTAACCGGCGTGTGGTTGCATTCCCACTCCGGCAAAATTGAATTCGGCATCAGTATGTAGCGATAGTGAACGATCGTGGACCAGAGGCCCGAAAAAAGCGAAAAATCTTCTCGGGCCGGGTCGGCGCAAGTCCTGATCCAGGCCCGGGACTCCGGAGCGTCAAAAAACCACTTGAACAGGAATTTGCCCGGAACGACCGTGAAAAATGTGAGAACATATATGCTAAACCCACCGAGGATACGGAACAGGTAAGAGCCAAAGGCGGTATCACGGAACTTTTCCACGGCAGAAACCGTATCCGCGGTCAAACCGACAGATGCCACATACAGGAAAAACTGACTGTTTGCCCGTCCGACCTGAACTTCCCGGAATGCCGGATGGTATTTTTCAGAGGTAAAATCTGTAAGGGAGATGGGTTCCGTATCTTTTAGCGACCGGGCAAACAGGTTGCCGGTGCCGCAAGCAATGATGCCAAACTCAATGTCCTGTACATAGTCAATGAGCAGGTTGATGACGCGGTTGATGGTGCCGTCACCACCGCAGACCAGCACTCTTTTAATGCTTCCGGCTTCCAGCAACTCCCCGGCAGTCTCCTTTGAAAACTGGTTTACCTCGAAAATGGCAAATGGTGTGCCATTATCATTCAGACCATTTCCAAGTCTGTTGATAATGGGCTTGATTTTACCATTACCAGCTGCCTTGTTGTAGATAATTAACAACATTATTCCGGGTGGATTTGATACTTCAGTGCAGTCAATACGATAAGAGGATGCCATGCCGGGCAAACTTCCAATATCCGAATAAATCTGCTTTTTTGGAATCGCTGAAAATACAGTGTGAGAAAATGACAAGATCCATGTCAATCCAGGGCTGAAACGTAAGTCGGGAATGAAAGCTGATTTGGCAGAACCGTTGCCGTAAGAAACGCACTACTGCCGTACAGCGGACCATTTTTTTACGACAGGCTCACCGTCGGGACGGGTCTGGACAAACCCGGTCATCTGATCATGTTCTACGGAGCCGCTGAACAGATACCGCGTATCGCTGATAGTGTCACGGGCGATCAGGGTTATCCGTTCGCCTGTTATTTCGGATGTTTCAATCTCAAGTTTCTGCTTTCCGGCATGTATGGATACGTTTATGCGCTGGTACTGCTGCTCGGCGGCCATGGAAAAAGAGGTGCCGCCGGAAGTCCATTTCCAAACCCCATCCACCCGTGCCGGTATCACCCACAGATAAACGGGCCTGATTCCGATGACTTGTCTCATGTCCGGCTCCCAGTCGCCCATATCGAATGTGTGCGAAAGCACCCGGGTGCCGGGTGTGAGGCGGGATAGCAGGTCGGGCCGCAGCCGCATATTTACGGAACCGAGCAGGAACATGGTGACAACGGTGGCCTGGCTGAAGTCGGTTTCGAAGAGATCTTCTTCCAGGAAAACAACGCGGTCATCGATGCCGGCCTCCCGGGCATTCCGGTTTGCCTCAATGTTCCGCTGTGGATCCAGGTCCACGCCGTGGCCAACGGCACCGCGCTGTGCTGCGGCGATAACAATGCGTCCGTCGCCGGAGCCCAGGTCGATGAGGTAATCGCCCGGTCCCACGCCGGCCATATCCAGCATCCCTTCCACAACAGCGGGTTCGGTGACGTAAAAGGGGACGTCCAGTTCCTGGGCCGGAACGAGTCGGGCCGGGTAACACAATAGTAACAGGCTAAGCACAAATAGTCTCATTGTGGTTTCATGGGTGGATGTGAATGGCTATGGTTGGACTGGGCTGGCAATGGCTGGAAGTGATTTTCCGGTTGCCGGCCGGACTTCAAGGATCAAAGATCAGAAAACCTGCACAGGTTATGAAATAAAAATGATCTTGGACCAGTGAAAGCAATCTTAATACAAATTTTAAAAAAAAATTGAAGTCCATGTTTTTTTTACATAACGTGATGGTGCAGATGAACAGGAAAGATTATTTGCAGCCATAATAACGGAGGGCAACGGATACGCAGTCACAGGGTATAGCCGCATTCAATGTATTAACGTAACCGCACCCTTTTCACTGCGTATGCGATGATACAAGGAGACAGCCCGTACCGGCTATTCATGGCCTTTCTTGGCAGCAATGCATCTGTAACGCAAGAAACGAAAACCTAGAATCTTGGAGTATCAATTATGGAATGTAAATCTACGGAATATGGTAGTATACAAGCTTTAAAAGGCATGTTTTCGGTCCTTTTGGCGAGTATT
>SKNL01000072.1 GCA_007120555.1 Balneolales bacterium | reverse complement strand
GATTTCTCTGACCTGAGCCTGAAAGCACTGGAAGCTGCCAGCGTGTTTGCCGAACTTTTTGATGGCGCCATCACTCCCTTCCACTCGTTCATCTCTCTGAGCGATGTGGAAATGCCTGAGGGTCATCCAGCAAAAAAGGATGTGCTGGCGGCCGACCATGAAGTACTGGAAAAGAATCTGGTGGATAAACTCAACAAGTCGGCGGCAGACAATGCAGACGCCAAATTTCTGAACGAAGGACTGGTGCATGCGGGAAATCCTGCCGATGCCATCATTGATGCCGCTCAGAATTTTGACCTTATTGTCATGACCACGCACGGGCGAACAGGCTTTTCACGACTCATCATGGGTTCGGTCGCGGAGAAAGTGATACGTTTTTCCCCTGTGCCGGTAGTGGTGGTTGAGGAGGGCTCCAAAGTCAAACCGATGAAAAAAATCCTCCTAACTACCGACTTTTCCGACTACTCCCTCAAAGCCGTTCCGTTCGCAAGGAGCATTGCCGAGGCATCCGGTGCCCATCTGGATATCAAGCATGTCATCAGCTTCGAACAGTTTGGAAGCATTCCGCAAATACAGGCAGCAACCGATACCCGCAAAAAACAGATGCGTGAACTGGTGGATGAGAGATTTGGCGACATCAAGGATCAGGTTACCGGCGAGGTCGTATCCACCCGTAAATCCATCCATGAAAAAATCACCAATATCGCAGACAGCGGTGACTACAACCTCATCGTGATGGCAACGATCGGACGTACAGGCCTTGAGTACCTACGGCTTGGCAGCACGGCATCCAACATTGTACGGCACGTGGAAACAGCCGTGTTCACGATCAACCCGCGCAGGCTGAAAGGAGCGGAAAGACAGCGATAGCTGACGGAGTGCCAGTCACGGCCCGTTTTCCCAACTGCGTAAAAAAGCTTGCGGCATGTCGTTATTTGTTGTATTATATGCACATATTCCTTACATATAATAGATGCTCTGATGGATAATTCCCAGCTGACACGCAAGCAAAAGCAGTTTTTCGACTACATCGTTTCCTACAAAAGGGATTATGGCATCTGGCCGACCTACCGGGAAATTGCGGATGAATTCGGCTTCAAATCCCCGAACAGTGTCACCCAGAACCTGCAGGCACTGCTCAGGAAAGGATATCTGGTAAAAACGGATGAGGAAGAGTACGACCTGGCGCCGGAACACGATGTGGCATTCGCCGCCCAAACAGCAAGCATACCGGTGCGGGGACTCATCGCCGCAGGATCCCTTCAGGAAGCCGTTGAAGCCAATCTGGGCGCGATCACGCTGGAGTACCTCTTTCCGAACCTGGACCGGATCTATGCGCTGCGGGTTTCCGGATCCAGCATGAAAGATGCCGATATCCAGGATGGCGATTTCGTGCTGCTCATGGATGACGACATCAAAAACGGGGATATCGGTGCCGTGCTATATAACGGTGAAACCTCGCTGAAGCAGATTTTTTACGGCAAAAACGGACTGCAGCTCAAGCCGGCCAACAAGGAATACGAGGATATCATCATTGAGCCGGATGTTTTTGAAGAGGTGCGTGTTCTGGGCAAATACGTAGGTCACGTCAACCGGTCAGGCATTTACAAGCACGATCGCAGAATCCGAAACTGATCGTCTCACAGATAACGGAAACGCCACCGCATCGGCAGCGCACGCTCGCCGACCGCACACCTCCACCCGCAGCACTCTCTCATTGGCTGCACGCTCTCACCCGCAGCACGCTCTCACCCGCAACCCGCAGCACGCTCTCATTTGCTGCACGCTTCCACCGGCAGCATGCCGGCACACGGCTAAAGCTTGCGGAACGTGTTGGTCCGTGAAATCAGCTGGCCGGCCTTTCTTTCCAGAACATCCTTTCCGGTCTTTTTTAACCTTTCTGAAAGGGGAATGCCCCGTTCAATAGCATAATTTCCCCCCTTGACCGCTTCGTGAAGCTGTCCATCCTTGATCCAGGCCCTCCCTCCGTCATGCTGCAACCGCTTTCTGTTTTTGATCAGAAATGCCTGTTTGTGAAGATCGGGTAGCTGCTCGTATGTCTGTTGATCAGATGAATCTTTCATGGCTCCTGGAGATGTCGAATGGCTGTTTGGATTGTGAATGCCGAAAATTACGTGTATCCCCGCTTTTTTCAAATCAGAGAATGCACACAATGCCCCCCTGAATCAGCATGACCACGCTGTTTCGGATTGCCGAGGCTGCCTTTTTGGGCCCGCTGGAGCTGCGCCCCCCCTGCTTACCGTTATGTTGGATACGTTTTTTGCTTTTAATTTTCAAAATAATCCATTATCTTTGTTTTCTTGAGGAAAAACAGTTTTGATCACTCTCCAAAAACGAAAAACATGTACGCGATTGTTGAAATAAGCGGGCATCAGTACAAGGTAGCCGAAAATGATGTCATCTATGTTGACAAGCAGAAAGCTGAAAACGATGACAAAGTCACGTTTGATAAAGTGCTTCTGACCTCAGATGGCAACGGAACGGTCCAGGTCGGCTCCCCCATGCTCGAGAATGCTAAAGTGGATGCCAAAGTCGTGGACCAGGTGAAAGGCGACAAAATCATTGTATTCAAGAAAAAACGCCGCAAGGGCTATCAGGTGCGACGTGGACATCGCCGGCATCTGACCAGGATCTTAATCGAAAAAATAACCGCTTAAACCCACGGAACCATGGCACATAAGAAAGGTGGCGGATCAACCAAGAACGGTCGCGACTCTGAATCGAAACGACTGGGCGTCAAGCGCTTCGGAGGCGAAATGGTTCGCGCCGGCAACATCATCATTCGCCAGCGCGGCACCAAGTTCCATCCCGGTACCAATGTCGGAATCGGAAAGGACGATACCATTTTTGCAAAAGCAGACGGCATCGTGACCTTCCGCAAAGGACGTAACGACCGCAAGACGGTTTCTGTCGAAGCCAACTGATACCGCCGTTACCGTTTTACAGCAAAGCCGTGATGCCTTCGTGACATCACGGCTTTTTTTGTTTACAACCGGTCTGATGTACAACCGGTCTGATG
>SKNL01000165.1 GCA_007120555.1 Balneolales bacterium | reverse complement strand
TAGGGCACACTTTTGATTACATTCATTGTAACAATTTTGATCACGTTCTTTAACACGTTTTATTATGTTAATAAATGATCGCAGAACCAAACTGGTATGCACCATCGGGCCGAGTACCAGCTCTCCTGAAATGATGGAACAGCTGATCCGGGGAGGCATGAATGTGGTCCGGCTCAACTTTTCGCACGGCACACACGAAGTCCACAAGAAAAACATCGAAACCATCCGGGAGCTGTCGGACAAGTTCGGTGTTAACATCCCCATTCTCATGGATCTTCAGGGTCCGAAAATCCGTGTCGGGAGAATGAAGGGAGAGGGCGCACAGCTCGAGGACCATTCCTATGTCAAGCTGACACCAGAGGATATCGAAGGTGACGGCGAACGAATCCCCATTGACTACCCCAACCTGGCACTGGATGTAAAACCGGGGAACACGATCCTGATGGATGATGGCCTCATGGAACTTAAAATCGTGAAGATTACCGGTGAGGATATTACCGCGCGCGTGATCAACGGGGGTTTCCTGAAAACAAGAAAAGGGGTGAACCTGCCGGATGTGAAAACATCCGTCTCTGCAATCACTGAAAAAGATGAGAGGGATCTTGATTTCGGTTTGAATGAGGGGGTGGATTTTGTGGCTATCTCTTTTGTACGATCGGCAAGCGACGTGCAGCAGCTCATTTCCAAAGTACGGGTGCGAGGAAGTAATGCGGGTATCATTGCCAAGATCGAAAAGCCGGAAGCGCTCAATGAAATAGACGATATTATCCAGCAGGCCGACGGCATCATGGTGGCCCGCGGCGACCTGGGTATTGAAATTGCCAGTGAGCGCATCCCCCTCATTCAGAAAGATATCATCGGACGCTGTAAAACGGCTGGCAAGCCGGTCATCACGGCCACGCAAATGCTGGAGTCCATGATGACCAATCCGAGGCCTACCCGCGCCGAAAGCTCCGACGTTGCCAACGCGGTGCTCGACGGGACCGATGCGGTTATGTTGTCCGGGGAAACGGCCGCCGGAAAGTTTCCCCTGGAAGCGGTGCGGAACATGGACAAAATCTGCCGGAATATCGAATCGAAGACGGACAGCATCTACAAAACCCTGGAATTTGTGCAACCGGAATGGCGGGAAAAACAGGTGGTGGAATCGCTCAGTTACAGCTGCGTTTCCGTTGGTGATGCCGTGGAAGCGAAAATCATTGCCGTCATCACGCATTCGGGAACAACGGCACGAAGAATTGCAAAATTTAGGCCGCGGGTTCCCGTTATAGCATTTACGGAAAGTTCGGAAGTCCGAAGGCAGCTTAATCTGGTATGGGGTGTCACATCCATACAGCTGGATGCCCTGTTTGATACGGATACCAGTGTGAAGCGGATTGAGGATTATCTGAAAGAATCCGGACTTGTGAAAAAAGGTGACCGCATTGTACTGGCGGCCGGAATGCCGGTATCCAAACGCGGAAGCACCAACATGATCAAGGTAAGCACCATTGAATAATTCATATCGTACCGGCCCCAACGGGTAGTTCATTCAACCATGCCTCGCAGTATTCGCATCATCGCTTTCGTGCTTATCGTGCCGTTTCTGGTTCAGGGCTGTACCGGTATGCTCAAGAGCTCGTGGCGTGATTTCAACGCCTATTTCAACACCTATTACAACGCCAAGACGAGTTATGATCGTGGTGTGGAACTGCAGGAACAGCAGGAGATCACGATCAATCCGGAACGGCCCATCCGGGTCCACCCGACACCACGCCGTGCCGGTCTCAGTGATTTTGAACATGCCGCCCAGAAAAGCGGCGATGTGATCCGGTTTCATCCGCGTTCCCGCTGGGTGGACAATGCCATCATGATGATCGGCAAGTCCTACTTTTACCAGCAGCGCTATTTTTCCGCTGATCAGAAGTTTGTGGAGCTGCTGGCGACTACTTCGGATCCGGCATTGCGTCAGGAGGCGATTTTCTGGCGGGGACGTGCGGCACTGGAACTTGAAAATTACGTGGAGGGCATCAACTACAGCCAGTCACGCCTTTTCTCCACGGAGTTTGACTGGGACCGGAGGCTTGAGGCCGAAGTGCGGTTGATCATCGCCCAGTTGCTGGTTGCACGCGGCGAGTATGAGGAAGCCGTCGAATACATAGCGGAAGCCCTGCCGAACATGCGCAACCGGCGCCTGGAAATGCGTGCCTGGTTCCTCAACGGGCAGCTTCTGGAGTCCCTCGAACGATATGACGAAGCGTTTGAGGCATACCGGAGGGCCACGCACCAGTCGAACCCTAACTATGACCTGATCTACTATGCCGAGCTGAAAATGGGTGTCGTGGCGCGGAAACGCGGGGATCTGGAATGGGCGTATGACCACTTTGTTTCCATGAGCCGGGATGACCGTCACTTCAGCTACATCGCCGATATTGAATTTCAGATTGCCCGAACCATGCATGACATGGAGAGTTATACCGCCGCCCGGCAACGGTACGAACAGGTTCTGCGTCGCCGCAACAATCCGCCTTCCAGGGAAACACAGGCACAGATTTATTATGGCATGGCGGAGATCTATCGCGATTTCTACCTGGATTTTACGCTGACAGCCGCCTATTTCGATTCCTCGGCCCGCCAGGCGAACAATCCGGAGAGGTTGCCGGAGCACTTTGATGCCGATCTCATGTCGCGATCTTACGGTGAGTATTCACGCCTTCAGGGTGAGGTGGACCGGCTGGACAGCCTGCTTTGGCTGGGGGAACTGTCCGAGGCGGAGTTCGACTCGGTGATTGCCGGGGTGCGTGAGCGAAAGCTTGCGGAACTGGAGCAGCAGGAGCGGGAGCAGCGCCGCCAGCAGATGGTCACCGTTGCCGATATGGATGAAATGGGAACCCAGGCCGATGAGGATACCGATAACGGGTTTCTCAACCATAAAAACCCGCAGCTGATGATGCAGAACCGCCAGGCATTCCAGGCCATATGGGGTGCACGGCCGCTGGTGGATGACTGGCGCAGGATGGAGGCTGTAAGAGTCAATATTGTCCGGCAGTTTGAAGAGGAGGGCG
>SKNL01000241.1 GCA_007120555.1 Balneolales bacterium | reverse complement strand
TGGAATGAGCTTCCATACAGTCACTGGGACCATTGGCTTGAGGAGGAGCGCCAGGCGCATATCTACCGCATCCCGGTAAGTGAAGCGCTCGTCGGAGCCGCTCGTATCGAAAGCCGTGAGACGGGCAAAGGGCCTCTGGTCGGCACGGACCGTATTGAACCGGTGACCCTGCCCACCGGCCGTGAGCTGCCCCGCTCTACTCAGGGGCCGGGAAGCTACGATGTGTCTCCTGATGGCTCTCTCGTAGTGTTTTCCAGCGATACCAACCGCGATGACACCGATCCCCAAATGGATCTCTATCTGGTGGCTCCCGGATCCGAAACAGCTGAAAACATCACGCCGGACAATGAGGCGACTGATTCCAACCCGCTTTTCAGTCCGGATGGATCGGTAATCGCGTACAACCAGCAGCGCATCCCCGGTTTCTACGCGGATACCCGCCGTCTTGTGCTCTATGACGTCAATGCCGGCGTGCGAACCGTGCTCACCGGGGACTGGGACCGTTCGGCTGACGGACTTGTCTGGTCACCGGGTGGATACAAACTTTTTGGCGCAATCGATGATGCCGGTACCCGACGTGTATACGCCATCAGTGCGGAAACAGGCGATGTGCGTCCCGTTACGGCCGATACCGATTTCATGTCGCTCAGCATGTCCGACACGGGCGTTCTGGCCGGACTCAACCAGAGCTTCCTCTATCCGCCCCGGGTGGTGCTCATCGATCCGGAGGATGGAAGCGTCGCACGTCTCGATACCCGCAATGACAAAGTCCTGGCAGAAGTGGAACTCGGAACCTACGAATCGGTTACCTATGAGGGGTTTGACGGACAGGAAATCCAGATGTGGGTCCACTATCCGCCCGGCTTCGACGAGAGTAAAAAATACCCGCTTTTCCTGCTGATCCACGGCGGACCGCACAGCGGCATCACCGACGGGTTCCATTTCCGCTGGAATGCCCAGACCTTCGCTTCCTGGGGATATGTCACAGCCTGGCCCAATTTCCACGGCTCCTCCGGGTTCGGACAGGAATTCACCGATGCCATCAATCCCGACTGGCTCACCAAGCCGTACGCCGACATCCGGAAGGCCGCCGACTGGTTCACCGCACAGCCCTGGGTCGATGCCGACCGCATGGTGGCCGGCGGGGGAAGCTACGGCGGATACCTGTCCAGCATCCTTCTCGCAAAAGAGCATCCGTTCAATACCCTGCTGATCCATGCGCCTGTGTACAACATGTATTCGCAGATGGCCGCCGATTTTGCCGTGCACAGCCAGCGGTTCGGCAATTACTGGGAGGATGACGGCCGCCATTTTGACGGCAAGACCATCTACGAGCAGATCTCGCCGCACTACTACGCCGGGGATTTCCAGACACCGGCCCTGATCGTGCACGGGCAGAATGACTTGCGCGTGCCGGTGGGCCAGGCATTCGAACTGTTCCGGACACTTCAGGAACGCGGAATCGAGTCACGGCTTATCTATTATCCGGATGAAAACCACTGGATCCTCAAACCGAACAACTCGATAACGTGGTATCACGAAGTGCGTGAATGGATGTCGCGTTTCGCGGAACCCGGACCGCAGTGACCCGGAACCAGCCCGTGATTCAAAACCAGCCGGTGATTCGGAAACCGTTTCACCGGCTGATTTGCATTAATCCCGGGCATTTATATATTTGTAAGTGAATCAAAATCAATAAAATTGGCAATACAAAAGACTGTATGTACCCATCAATAATTGCGGCGAGGTTCCACATATGAAGGTGAAGCAGATTTTGAAAATGAAAGGTGGTCAGGTTTTCTCGGTGGATGATATGACAACGGTATACGATGCGATTGCACTGATGTCGGAAAAAGATGTCGGAGCACTACCGGTTATGTGTCGTGGTGCATTGTGCGGCATCATTTCGGAACGGGATTACCGGAATAAGGTCATCCTCCAGGGACGGAAGTCCAGGGAGACCGCAGTCCGTGATATTATGACAAAAGATGTGAAATGTGTAACAGGGGATTATACAATGCAGGAATGCATGGCCATCATGTCCGATAAGAGAATACGTCACCTGCCTGTGCTTGACGACAAAAAGAATCTGGAAGGAATCATTTCCATCGGGGATATCGTAAAAGCAATTATTGACCAACAGAATTCCGAAATCCAGAATTTGCGCGAATACATCACATCCAGTTATCCGGGGTGAGGAATGGAAGCGGTGCAGTGCGTGCGCTGTATGTGCTGCCGGCTGGAAGGTCATAGCGATTGACTCCGTACCAATGACCGGAATATCCTGGCGAGCCACCATAACTCCAAAGTATTTTGCCAGAAGGGGTAATCCTGTTTGAATAATAGCGCGATCAGCGATAAATTCGGGGACCGTACAGGAATATGATATGAAAATTATTGATGTCGCTGAGTTTTATGCGGATGAGGGAGGTGGGGTCAAGACCTACATCAATCAGAAGCTGCAAGCCGGATCCAAGGCAGGCCATGAAATCGTTGTTGTTGCACCGGGCCCTGAGGCCGGAGAGGAAGAACGGTTCGGCGGGCGTGTGATATGGGTCCCGGGTCCACCATTGCCGGTCGATGCGCGTTATTATGTGCTTTGGCGGGAAAAAATGGTGCACGAAATCCTGGATCGGGAGAAACCCGATGTCGTAGAGGGGTCTTCTCCCTGGTCCGGCGGCTGGTTCGCGGCCCGGTGGAAAGGGGATGCCGTCAAAACATTTATTTTTCACCAGGATCCCGTCGCGGTTTATCCACATACCTTCCTGGGCAAAATGATGTCTTTCTCCCGGGTGGACAAGCTGTTCCTTTTTTACTGGAGTTATCTGCGGCGGCTGAGCAACCGTTTCGATGCAACCATCGTCAGCGGCGAATGGCTTGAAAAACGACTTTCGGGATTTGGCATCCACAACCCGGTTGCCGTGCCGTTCGGCATCGACAAAACCTTTTCATCACCCGGACGCCGCAATCCGGAACTGCGGAAAAAGCTGCTTGAAGAACTCGGGCTTCCCGAAGATGCGACCCTGCTTATCGGCATCAGCCGCCATCATCCTGAAAAACG
>SKNL01000152.1 GCA_007120555.1 Balneolales bacterium | reverse complement strand
TCGTGTCCGCGGATCAGGAACCCGTCATTGCGACCAAGGCCACCCAGCTGGAAGGAGATCACACCTGGCTGCCGTGTGAGCCATTCTCCCTGGTCGGACCAGAGCTGCCAGCGGCTCAGACTGTCATTGCTCGCGATATGAAATGCCACCGGATCCCGCATTGAAAGCGGCGTCACGGGGTCAGGCTGGCGCACCGGATCGGGCTCATCCGGTCCGTTTTCTGCCAGAGTGCCGGGGGATGCCTGCGCGTCCGGAGCCAACGTATCGGGAACTGCCGGCGCATCTGCAGCCAATGTGTCGGGGACTGCCTGCGCGTCCGGAGCCAACGTATCGGGAACTGCCAGCGCATCTGCAGCCAGCGTATCGCGGGCTGACAGGACGGTTGCCCGCGCACCGGTGACATCCATGGAAATTCCCATTCCCATTTGAAAAACCAGTATGATGGATGTCAGGATGATCACAATTAGTTGTCTGTTTATAAAAGGTCTGTCGCTTTTTTAAAGTCTTTCGCTTGTTTTAAAAGCCAGCCACTTGTCCGCTGCCGTATCCGGGAAATCAGTCCGGGTCCCGAAAAGGGGCATCCGTTCCGCCTACCACTTCCCGATGATACGGAAATCCGGGCACCCCTGTAATATGCCTGCGCAGCAGGTCCATGGCGGCGGCGAAACTCCGCTCCTTGTTCACCAGGCGTTCGGTTGTAAAATGGAAACGGCAGGCAAAATGCGCTCCGTCTGCTGACCAGAATCCGATCCAGACTGTGCCCACCGGTTTTTCAGGGGTGCCGCCTGACGGACCCGCGACGCCCGTGGTACTTATCCCGAAATCCGTTCCCAGCGTTGCGGCGGCACCCTTTGCCATGACCAGGGCCACAGGCGCGCTGACGGCCCCGTGTGCTTTCAGGATGCCGGGATCCACACCCAGCTGCCTGACCTTGACATCGTTGCTGTACGCCACCACCCCACCGGCAAAACACCGGCTGCTGCCCGGCACATCTGTCAGTGCATCGGCAAGGTATCCCCCGCTGCAGCTCTCGGCCAGGGCAAGGGTATGGTTCCCGTCGCCCAGAAGCTCCACAATACGGGCGGCCAGTGACTGCCCGTAATCCTCCGAATAGATGAAATCGGCGGCGGCATCGCTGATCCATTCCACAAACTGCAGAAAGGCATCGCCAGAGCGGCCGTTGATCTGGGTGATCCGGATATCCACCCCTTGTGGATGCGGCAGGAACGCGATGTCCACATCCGGCGGAATGCGGTGTTCCAGTTCTGCCAACACCCGGTCACTGAGATCGCTTTCCCCTATTCCCGTAGTGCGGTAATATCGCTGGAGCACCCGGCGCTCCGATTTCTTCCACCGTTTCTCCAGTTCCGGGATCAGGCGTTTTTCGGTGATGTGGTGCAATTCGTAGGGGACACCGGGCATGGCCGCAAGCAGCCTGCCCTCCTGTTCAAAAAGCAGGCCCGGCGCCGTGCCAAGCTCATTGAACAGCACCGTGGCCCGCGCAGGCACATCGGCCTGGGCGCGGTTCACCTCACTGGCAGCACGTCCGCGCTTCAGGAAATACTGCGACACGTGCTCCAGGACGGCGGGATTCCGGACGAGCGTATCCTTGAAAAAATCCAGCAGCGCCATCTTTGTGACATCATCGCGTGTGGGACCCAGTCCGCCGGATATGATCACCAGATCGTGATCCACCCAGAGTTCTTCAAGCGCCCTGGTGATCCGCTCCTTGCGGTCTGAAATCGTCAGGACCGTCTCACACGGCACCCCGACGCCGCGCAGGGTCTGTCCAAGCCAGGACGCATTGGTATTCACCACGTCGCCGTTCAGCAGTTCATTACCGATCGTAAGTATGGCCGCAGAGTGGGTGGATGGGTTCACAGATGACATGGCAAATAGAAAAATGGAATCAGGTTGCTGTAAAAATAGGGTTTCTGCTGTTCCAAAAGAACGATATTTTCAGCAATATCGGATTGTGATCCGGCTCCTTGATATCGGATTGCGATCCGGCTCATAACCGGCTCCTTATACACCGGTGTTCCCGAGGTGGGGGCGGTCGTCTGCAAGGCCAAAGAAATGTGCTTTCAGAGTGACGCAACTTTTTTATCTTTGACTCTGTGAAACGAATCCCGAATATATTAAGTGCCTCACGAATAGTACTGGCGCCTCTGTTTTTTTACCTGTACCTGCAAGATGCGGTTATACTGGCCGCTCTGGGCATGGCTGTGTTTATTTTTGCGGCCATCACGGATTACCTGGACGGCTATTACGCCCGGCGTTATCATGTCACCTCGAACCTTGGCAACTTCCTGGATCCGCTGGCCGACAAGATCCTCACCTTTGCCGGTTTCATATGCCTCCCATTCATTGATCCGGCACAGTTTCCCTGGTGGATTATAGGGATTATCGTTTTTCGTGATATATTTGTAACGGGTATGCGGGTTTGGGCGGATCACTCGGGACGGTCCATGAGAACCCTGTACTCGGCCAAGGTGAAAACCCTGGTGCAAATGGTTTTTCTCTACATTGCGCTGTTTGCCGGTCTTCTGGTCAAGGCAGGCGGGACCATCGGCGAGCTGTCGCAGATACTGCTGCAATCGGGTATCCTGGGCTGGCTGTTCCTGCTCGTGATGGTCATAACCGTATACACCGGCTTGGAGTATATATGGATAAACAGGAGGCTTTTCATTCGTGAATCAAAAAAAGCATAGCCTGGCCGTGCTGGCGGGAAGCGTGTTCTACATCGGATTCCTGCCGAAATTTCCGGGGACATGGGGTAGTCTTGCCGCACTGCCACTCATCTATCTGGCCTCGGTGCACATCCACCCCCTGTTCGGGCCGCTGTTGCTTGCCGTTTTGTTCTCCCTGGTCACGCTCCTTGCCGCAAACGGCATCGAAAAAGTCTACGGCCCGGATCCCCCCCAGTGCGTGTCCGATGAATTTGCCGGGCAGGCCATGGTTTTTCTGTTCATTCCGGTCTACACCAGCTGGGAGTACAATCTTCTCGTTTTCGTCGTCGGATTTTTACTGTTCCGCTTTTTCGACATCCTGAAACCGCTCGGCATCGGGGCCCTTCAAAACACCGAGG
>SKNL01000120.1 GCA_007120555.1 Balneolales bacterium | reverse complement strand
GCGATGCTATCCGGGCCAATGCCTTTCATCCACTGCTGGACATGCCGGAGTTGGGGATCCGATATTTTCGGCTGTTCCGCGAGGTGCAGATTCAGGCAAAAATCCTGGAAACCATTTTCCCACAGCTGGAAAGCCAGCGCATGATCGTGAATGCCAATCAGCGGGGCATTCAGATCATTGACCCACCTGTAGTGCCAACCTACAAGGACAGTCCGAAACGTGCCTTGATCGTTCTCGGCGGCATGTTTTTCAGCATCTTTTTGGCCCTGACAATTGTCTTTTTCCGTGAGATGCTGGAAAATGGGCGTAAAAACGACACAGAGAACTATCGAAAGATGCAGGAACTTGCCGGACACTTCCGGTTCCGGAAAAGAACCTCTGACAGCAATGAGACTTCCACATCTGATAACGACTCCTAAACTCCCGATTCGGTGTTTCCTGTCCTGACCAAACAGCTGGAGAAAATTCCGGCTGAAGCCTGGCTGATAGCTGTGGGAATACTTTTGTATCTCGCTTCATTTTTTGTGGTCAGGTTCCTGGGATTCATTTACGCCATTCCCCTGCTGCTGGTGCTGCCCCTGGTTGCCTGGTATCTGTTTCAATCGGTAATCAAGCCCACTTTGATCCTCGTTCCCATGCTGGGGGCAATCTACCTCGGGAACATCATAAAAATCATTCCGGATGGCGTTGTGCCCCTGACGCTTTTTCAGATACTGCTACTCCTGGGCCTGGTCATATACCTGTTTCATTACCTGGTTCTCGAAAAGAAGAAAATCCGAACCATGGGTTTTGAGCTAGAGCTTTTACTGATACTGACACTCATCAGTTTTTCCATCATATACAGCCCGAATCGCGAAAGCGCACTAATCAATTTTTCACGTATCCTGTTTTTAATCCTGTTTGCCTATCTGATCATCAACGTCATACGGGAAAAAAGTCATTTTTTAGCCACATTTTCTCTGCTGACCCTGATCACTGTTGTCCTGGGAGTCCTCTCCTTCCGTAATGCCTTGCTCAATCCGGTCATAGAAGTGCTTAATATCCGCGCAGGTGGCACCAGAATTTTCGGAAGGGGCGCCATAACCATAGAGGACCCGAATGTATTCGCCAGTCTATTTTTCCTGCCGATAGCATTCATTACTTCGGCATTTCTGTCACAGATCAGGCTGCAATGGCGGTTCTATTCGTTGATCACGGGCCTGCTTCTGGCTGCCGGGCTTGCATCCACATATTCCCGCAGCGCATGGATTGCCACAGCGGTCATGCTGCTCATGCTCGTTGTCTATTACCGGCAATACAAACTGATGTTCCTGCTGTCGGCTGCCGTTGTGGTCACAATCTTATCCATCCCGGAACTGCGCAGCATGACATTCAATATCATTAACCGGCTGCTCGACATTTTTGCTGGCTCCGAAGATGACTCTTCGCGCATCAGAGTCCTTCTGGGTATTGCCGCCATCCGCATGTTTTTCGACTCCTGGTATATGGGTGTGGGATTTCGAGGTTTTCCCGAGCGTTTCACCGACTATTTCACGACGCAGGAATCGATTGGTGTTGTTGAGCCCCATAACATCATTTATGAAATCCTGGCGGAACTCGGCATTGCCGGCTTCGGACTATTCCTCTTTCTTGCCTTCAGAATATTCCGGATGGCCTCCGTGAACATCCGGGAATCCAGAACCGATCTGGATAAAATTATTGCCACATCCCTTATTTCTTCACTTACCGCCTATATTGTTTTCTTCCAATTTTATGGTGGTGCTCTTGTGAGCACAAACCTGTGGGCGATCATAGGACTTATCGTTGCTCACAGCTATTATCTAAACTATTACGGAAAGAAACCCGACCAGGACTATCCTGCTTCCGGTAGCGGTACTGTCGGAATCGGGCCATTACCGAAATAATTCAGCACTCTCATGTTTCCCTGGCTGACTTCTACTCTGAAACGTTTTCGGAGTTCCGAATTTATAAGGAACTCGGCCGTCATGATGACCGGCACCGGCATTGCGCAGATTATACCGGTGATGCTCATCCCGGTGCTGACCCGACTGTACACTCCCGGCGAAATCGGAATACTTGCAGCTTTCGTCTCTCTGTTCACGATTTTCTCCGTTATTGCAGGCGGCAGATATGAGTTCGGCATCATAATGCCCGAATCGGATCAAAGCGGAAGAAACCTGCTGTACCTCTCCGGGACACTTTCTGTACTCACAGGACTCATATTGGTCTTGCTCGTCCTTTTTTTTGGAGGCCAGATAGCCCGGGCAGTCAACGCACCCCTGCTGGAACCCTGGCTATGGCTGCTTCCGGTTACTGTGACGGCCCAGGGGTTGTTCATGGCTTTCAGCTTTGCCCTCAACCGGAATAAGCAGTATCGGTCCATAGCCGCCGGAAAGGTCTCCCAAACCGGTACAACGGCAGTCCTACAGACCCTCGGAGGGATTTCCGGCTGGGGAGTCGGGGGGCTGATCGTCGGAAAAGCTGCTGGTGTTATTGTTTCGGCCGGCTGGCTGATCACTTCTCTACTGCGAAGAGCACCCCGGTTTCTGGAACAGGTAAAGCCGGCTGAATTGAAAAAAACGGCCGCCGAATTCAAAAGCTATCCAAAATACAACGCTCCACATGCTCTGATAACCAGCATTTCAAGCAATCTGCCTGTCATCCTGTTCATCACTTTCTTCTCGGATGCGATTGTCGGATTTTACGCGATGGCAATTCGTGCCAGCTATGCTCCTGTGCAGATTGTTTCTGCCGCAGTCGGACAGGTCTTCGGGAAAAGGCTTGCTGACAAAAAGCATGAAGGGGCCAATGTCCGAGCGTATGTGATTAAAGTGTTGCTGCATTTTGCAGCCATCGGGATAATACCCTTCGGATTACTCTTCCTTGCCGGACCAACCGTATTCGGTTTCATACTCGGTACCGACTGGGCGGTGACTGGTGACTACGTCCGCATACTCATCCCTTATGTATATCTGACCTTCATCACTCAACCTCTGAGTTACATACCGCTACTTTATGAGCGCCAGAAACAGGCTTTCATCCTTTTCCTTTTTTCGCTTATGCTCCGTGTTCTTGCCATTTTCACAGGGAT
>SKNL01000203.1 GCA_007120555.1 Balneolales bacterium | reverse complement strand
GACGTATTGATGGGAATATCCACGGAAGTCCGGGCTTCCGCAACGTATATCGCCATCGCCATCCACAACAGTCCCAGACCGAGAATACCCAACAGGGCGTGTCCTTTCATATCCCCTCATTGTCAATGATTTCAGGAAACGACGGAAACCCGTTTACAACCGCTTGCGCGTCAGGAATCCTACCACTGCCACGAACAGTGTGGCTCCTATGATCGACCACATCACAGGAAACGACACGTCTCCGGCCTGGAACGTGAAAATCTCCGGCAGGTTGAAAAAGTCAGCGAGCCCCATTCCGATCAATGCACCGATAAACCCGATCACGATCGATAGCAGGCATCCACCCCGGCTGTACCCGGAAATTGCCTGCCCGATGGAGCCGCATACGCCTGCGATTATCAGCAAAATGATAAATTCCACTAGAGTCATGATATTCGATTATATTTACGGTTCCGGTTACCGATAAAATACAATATCTCAGGGTATTTCCACCAGCAATCATACAATGGAACAACATGCTGACATCGTCTGCCACCCATACCATCGTGTAAAATAAGCGTATTGCAGCGGAGCAGCGGAACATCCTGAAAGATTCCTGTGTTTAGAGGACATCGGAACAATCAACCGATTATCCGTTCAACAAATCATTTAACCGATCAACAAAACGAGCCAACAAAAGGATATTATCATGGGAAGAGAAACCGAACTTTTTAAAAGCAAAGAACGAAAAGGACGTCAGGAAGTAGCGGATTTTCTACATCATCTGGCCGATAAAGTGGCATCCGGAAAGCTGGTACTTAAGCAGGGCAGCGAAGAGGTCAACGTCGAGTTGCCCGACAACCTGATCCTGGAAGTGGAGGTCGAAGATGAGCATAAACGCAAAAAAGGTGTCCAGCACAAACTGGAAATCGAGCTGAAGTGGTACGATAATGATGATGAAGGTGGTCCGCTCGAGCTGGGCTGAAGTTTTTCAGGAAAAATGGTTAGTGTTTCGTAGTGCCATGATGCCCGTCACTGTCATCCCGCTCCGCACTCTCATCCTGCCGTGCATTCTCATCCTGATGTGGACTTGGCTCTTCTATCTTTGAATAATTGACTTCTTGGATTTTTACTTTCCAGGGTCTTTTCCTGTATGTCACCCATGAGAGGAATCCAACAGCAAGTCCGACAAATACAGAGATGAAAACCTGCACAGGGAATCTTGCGAGATCCCCTCCCTGGACGATGACCAAGGTGATCTCTGCACGATCGAGTACAGTACGGGCAAAACGTTGGAATACATCCAGGGTAACATCTTCCACATCCTCGACAGCTTCGGTTTCGGATGGTACAGCCGATTCCTCACCAGGTTCCGGAGTTGCATCCGTTTCGGGAACTGCATCCGTTTCCAGTGCCCGTGAGAATGATTCCAATCGTTCGGAAACAGGGACCTCCGGCAGCACATCGGGATCTACATGATCTTTCACGAGAACGGTGAGTACGATCAGAAATGCAAGTACCATCGGTACCCCCGTCACACTGATGAAATGCAGAAAACGTACCGGCATATTAAGCGGCGGTGCCAGTTTCTTTGCCTTTTCACCGATATAAAACGGTATTACGAAAAGCAGTACAAAGACAAGAATTCCAAAAATGGTGCCCAAGCCCTGTCCAAAATCCCTTATGTAGTAATAATAAAGCCCGACCAAAAGTGCAGCCGTTGCATAAGGCAGGTTAATAAGAAGCCATCTTAGCAAGGTAAACAAGTCTGGAACACGCCAAAACCCGGACTCGTTTGGTGTTTCTATTCTTGTCCCGCAGGATGGACAGATCTCCACACCCTCAATTACCTCGGCACCACAACTTCTGCAAGTAGCCATTGCTATCCCGTTTTTAAATTACGTGCAAATAATATTGGTGATGATTTACGCATGCCAGTGCAATCCCGCAATAAAGCATCCTAAAATAACAAAAAACGCCGTAATAAAAGCATTCATATGACCCGGTGGATTATGACTCCAATACCCGGAGAACAGCGGCCACGTGGCTGTCCATCCGGAAATTATCCTCATGGCGCAACAGGATCTGCTTCTGTTGGTCAATGAGAAAAGTGACCCGCCGCGTCAGCATCCCGAAAAGACCCAGCACCCCGTACTTCTTGTGGACTTCCCCCGTGGCATCGGAGAGCAGAGGGTATGGTAGATTGTACTTGCCAATAAAGGAAGCATGGTCGGTCTCCGGATCTTTGCTTACTCCTGCAACCGTAACCTCGTGCTTCAAAAGACCGGCGTAATTGTCCCGAAAGGAACAGGCCTGACGCGTACATCCGGGTGAGTCGTCTTTCGGGTAGAAAAAAAGGACGAGCGGACCTTTTTCGAGCAGTGAGTCCAGACTTGCCGAACGACCATCCTGGTCGGTCAGCGTGAAATCAGGGGCGGTTTCGCCGGTTTTCAGAGTCATTTGATTCCGTAGTTCCTGTTGGATGGTATCTGGCAGCTTTAGTCTCGGACAGATTGACGCACGGGCAGTTTGAGGCACGGACAGCTTGACGCACAGGCAGTTTGAGGCACGGCTCGCTTTTTTGTACCGTTCTGCGCTAAAATACGCAAATCAATACAAAATCATTCCCCCCGGCCCCTTTTTAATGAACGATACGGCATTTAATCTTCCAGTACCGTTTCGGCATGATCCGGCATCGGATAAAGGGGACGTTTCTGATTTTTCCGGTATGAGCTCACGATTCCGGGGTAACTTGAAAAGTGTGATTTCAGCGATTAGTATCTATATTGATCAATACAGTATTGATCAATTCAATGCACGCCACATCCCGATAATAGTCACGTCCATGCTCGTCCATTTTCTGATTGCACCTTTTGCGGCCGCTTTTTTTCTGATGGGAGGAACCCTGCTCAATCCATTCGGGATGGAAACACCGGAAACCATCAAAAGCGCCGACTCACCTGCTGATTTCGACATCCTGATCCGCAACGGCAGGCTGGTCGACGGCACCGGCAATCCCTGGCATCCCTCGGATATCGGCATCACCGGAAACCGTATCGCAGCCATGGGCCGCCTGACAGACGCCACAGCGCATCGTGTGATCGACGCTACCGGTCTCAT
>SKNL01000155.1 GCA_007120555.1 Balneolales bacterium | reverse complement strand
TGGGATTGGTGATGAAACCGTAATCGGCACCCTTTTTCAGGTGGACAATACCTGGAAAAAATATACAGAGGTGGAGTCAGCCGCCTTTTCCGCCGAACTCAATATCGGAGTGCTGGAACAGATAGCCAGACAGGCTGCCGGCAAGGTTTACCGGCCTGTTTCCCGCTTCCCGAGCTTCGAGTTTGATCTGGCACTCGTGGCAGACAAGCAAATCGCCGCCGGAGACATGATGGCCGCCATGAAGCAAACTGCCGGCACACAGCTCGTCAATGTCGAAGTTTTTGACGTCTTCGAAGGCGGGTCACTTGAAAAACATCAAAAAAGCATTGCTTTTCGTCTGACGTTTCAGGATAATTCCAAGACATTGACCATAAAGGATGTGGATCCCGTCATTCAGAAAATTTTGAAGAAGCTCGGAAACATGTTTTCGGTGGAGCTGCGTTCCTGAATACGGGTTGCCATATCGCGTAGTAAGCAGTAATGATTCAGCAGCACCTTTCTTGACCGGAAGTATGCCGTCGACAACTTATTGGTTACTCTAAACGGAGCACAAACTGTGACGTACCACGACCAGCCATATTACAAGGAGTTTAGTGATCTGCTTACCAGGATACAGGCAGGTGTAAATGACCTCAAGGAAGAAAACCAGCGCCTTAAAGAGGAAAATCTTGCTTTCAGTTCCCATTTGAAGGAATTGCGCGGACAGCTGGCCGAAGCCCGCAGAGAAGCGGAAATGCTGCAAAAAAACAAGGCGGTTGGCGATGCCGGGCAGGATGAAGCGGCCGCTGATCGTAAACAGCACTCCTCCGAAGCACCACCCGCCTCCAATCCCTCGCTTTTTGACACCCTGGATGATAATGAAAAACGGATACTGCGCCAGCAGATCATTGACCTTATCAACAGGATTGACAAGCACCTTGACCGTGAACGATTCTCCGGGACATGGAAGTAACCCAAATGACAAAAGCGTTCTCCTCTGAAACGACCAGGCGATGAAATCAATCAAGGTTACCATTTTGGGCAAGCAGTATCCCCTCAAGATCAATGAGGGTGACGAGGAGCTCATGCAGAAAATCGCCGGTTACGTGGATAAACGTTTCCACGATTTCCGCAAGGCGCTCATCAATCAGTCCGAATCCACAATCATGGTCCTGGCCTGCCTCAGTATTGCCGAGGAGCTCTTTATGGCCAACGAAGGGGAACATCCCGGCGTGACCTCGGTCGAAAAAGCCGCTTTCACCGATATCAACGGTGAACTTCGCAAGATTTTGGATGAAATTGAACAGGAAAATTCCGATATTTAAGTAACCTTTTAAAAGATCGTTTCTTTAAACGCTTTTGAAGCAGGGTTAACATAAACAAGCACAACACTTAAAAAAAAGGGTGTTCAACTTCGTCCGGCAATGCCAGGCCTCATGTCACCGCAAGTGAATAGTGGAAGGCAGACCCGGTTCGAGTGAATTCCCGCACTGTCATTGACGGTAGCTTGTCTTGTGCCTGCTTCATCAGCGTTTTTTTTATTCCATCAAAAGCCACAGGGCGTTCCATCTGCTTCTATGTCTAAACCAATCAAGATCCTGTTTATCGGCGATATCGTCGGCTCTCCGGGTCTCTCCTTGCTGGAAACACTACTCCCATCCCTGATCAGCAAATACGAAGCAGATTTTGTCATTGCCAATGCAGAAAATTCCCACGAGGGAATGGGCATCAACGAAGAAATCATACGGGCGCTCTATGGCATGGGGATCCATGTTATTACCGGCGGGAACCACAGCTTCGCCAAGTGGAAGATTTATCCCTACATGAAAACCGATCCACGCCTGCTGCGCCCCATGAACTACCCGAAAGGCGCCCATGGATTCGGTTTCGGGGTCTATAATGTGCCCGGAACACCCCACAAGATCGGGGTAGTGAATCTTCAGGGCAGGACTTACATGCAGCCGATTGACGACCCGTTCCGGGCCGCCGAATGGGTAATCGAGAAGATCCGGGAAGAAACAGCGACCATATTTGTTGATTTCCATGCCGAGGCCACCGCCGAGAAAATGGCGTTTGCCTGGCATGTGGATGGTAAAGTTTCCGTGATCGCCGGCACACACACACATATCCCGACAGCAGATGCCCGGCTGCTTCCAAAAGGCACGGGCTACATAACCGATGTGGGCATGACCGGCCCGTACCACTCGGTGATTGGCATGGACAAGGAAACCGCCATCAAGCGCTTCCTGATCCAGACCCCGCACAAGTATAAAATGGCTAACGGTGACAACCGCATTTGCGGCCTTTTCACCAAAATCGATCCCGAAACGGGCAAATGCCTTTATATCTCTCCCGTTACATTTCCTGCATTTGAAACCGGATCCGAATCGTGACTACCTCGACTCCACTACTGATAGCAGAAAACATCCACAAGAGCTATACAGGCAAGGCAGAACCCGTTCATGTGCTCCGGGGAGTCGACATTACGGTCAACAGCCATGACCTTGCCGCCATTGTCGGTGCCAGCGGCTCCGGCAAAAGCACACTGCTCCATATCCTTGGCGGGCTCGACCGCCCCGACAAGGGGACGATCCGTTTCCGAGACAAAGATCTGTCCAGAATGAACGATGAAGCTCTTGCCGGCTTCCGGAACCGCAATATCGGTTTTGTCTTTCAGTTCCATCACCTGCTGCCTGAATTCACGGCACTCGAAAACGTCTTCATGCCCGGACTCATCGCCGGAAAATCCATGGCAGAGATACGCGGGCGGGCCGAGTACCTCCTGGAGGAAACCGGCCTGAAAGAACGTCTGGACCACCGGCCATCCGAACTTTCCGGCGGGGAACAGCAACGTGTTGCCGTCGCCCGGTCACTCATGAACGAACCCGAGATCATCATGGCCGATGAGCCCACCGGAAACCTGGATGAAGCCAACACCGACAAGCTGCTTTCGGTTATGATGGACATCCGGGAAAAGGAGCAAACAGCCATAATCATAATCACCCATGACCCCCGCATCGCCGGCATCGCCCCGTCCATCTATAACCTGCATCACGGACAGCTGGAGCTGCCTGCCGCAGGCAACTCCTGATTTTGTCATCTGCCAAAACAGTCATATATTTATCTCACTTTTACATACACGTTATTATACCAGGTTCAGAACTCAGATATGGCCAAGCGACTAACCAAAGAACAACTAGAAACGGATCCCCTCCTTACCAGTTATTACCTCTTTACCAGCTTCCTGAAGCGCAACATGACCGCTGTAGTCATAGCCGGCGTAGCCTTCATCGCTGTTGTCGGCGGCGGCATTTTCTACTTTCTCTACTCACAGGCCCAGGAAGCCGAAGCACAGGAACTGCTTGTCTATGCCGAACAGGCATTCCGGCAGGGTGAATTCGAAACTGCCCTCTGGGGAGACGATGACGTGCTGCGCACAGGACTGGTAGACATCATCAACAACTACGGACGCACCAGTGCCGGCAATCTGGCCCGTTACTACGCCGCTGTAGCTGAATCCGAACTCGGAAACTACGAGGACGCACTCAGGTATATCGAACGGTTTGATCCGCCTCGTGGTATTCTTGGCGTCGGTCCCATTTCATTCCATGCCGTAGTGCTTTCCAACATCGGTGAATACAGCCGGGCCGCCGATGTTTTCGAAAAAGCCGCAGAGTGGGACATTAACGAAGCCACTACACCGCAGAATCTCTTCAATGCCGCTCAGGCCGCCATGGAAGCGGATGAAATTGCACGGGCAACTCAGCTGGTCAATCGTATCCTGAATGAATACGAAGGCTCGCAGGTTGCCGATCAGGCAAGAAGGCTGGAAGGCATGCTCTTCGTGAGACAGGCCAGCTGATCCACCGTTTCCGGCCCTGATCGCCTTTTTTCGGATGCCCCGTCCACATCCACGGTTAATAGTTGCGGAGATTGTATTTTTTTTTAAAAAAAAAGCAACAATCCTGCAACTTGTCCGTAATCAGAATAAGTGCAGTTATCGAAAGGCACTGCATGGACAGGACACAATAAACTACATTGACCTCTAAGTTTACAGCCCCGGATACTGATTATATCTGGGGCTTCGTTTTTTACGGCCTATCCCCTTCCTGTTTCTGCCTGTCCAGTCCCATATCGCCCAGCTGAATGTTCAGCGCCCTGATCGAAATCTGGATTTCCCAAATGGACAGTGCCAGCGACGCCAGCAGAAACAGCAGGCTCGCAGCGAATGTGTATTTGGCCGCTGTCATATGCCCCTGAAACAGCAACAACATGCACAGTGCCGACAAGAACAGGCTGATAACACCCAGCACCTGCATGTCCCTGATCAGCCTGGTGCGAAGTCTCAGGTTCTTTATCTGATAGAACAAGATTACATCACTCTCTTTTTTGTAACGATCATGCAATGTGCGTATCAGTGTGGCAAGCGTAAGGAAGCGGTTGGTGTAAGCCAGCAGCAGTAAAGATATCGCAGGAAACAGAAGCGCCGGTGTAGCAAGGTCAAGAGTCATGTCAGATTACTCAAATAGGGGTTGATTACGATTATCGCAATTGAAATCTAAAAAAAAAAAATGACGCTGTTATCCTGTTGGATACGGATGTGAGCCAGTTACCCTTTCCCTCATATGCCGGAAGACACTTCAACGATATCGAGATGCGCCCCCGGAAACATGATCTTTTTATACTTTCCATTTTTCTTTTTATGGCCGGGCGGATATATTGCGCAACATATGCAAAATCGGGGGTAACCCCGGGTATGCTCACACCCTTTTCCGGAATCATCACCCGCCTGTATCAAGCAGGGGGGGCGGATTTTCCGACAACCCAAACACCGCCTGTTACGAATATGATCAGTGAACCCACCATTTTATCTAAAAACATTGGATGGATAGAGGTTGTCTGTGGCGGAATGTTCAGCGGCAAGACCGAGGAACTTATCCGCCGGGCAAGAAGAGCCCAGTTTGCTGGACAGCGGGTCGTGATCGTCAAACCGGAAATTGACAAGCGCTACGACGAGGTGAACGTGGTCTCGCACAATGCCACGGCCCTGCCCGGCATAGTTGCCGCAACCGCAGATCAGATCGTATTGATGACCGGCAATGCCGAGGTGATTTGCATCGACGAAGCACAGTTTTTTGACAACCGCCTGGTCGATGTGGCCAATACCCTGGCCAACAGCGGAAAGCGCGTAATCATAGCGGGGCTGGATATGGACTTCGAAGGCAAGCCGTTCGAGCCCATGCCCGAATTACTTGCCATTGCAGAATATGTCACCAAACTGCACGCTATCTGTGCCGAAAGCGGCATGCCCGCCAATTACTCGCAACGTGTAGTTGAGAGCGAACAGCGTATCCTCGTAGGCGAGTCCGAAGCTTACGAACCCCGGGCCCGGCACTGTTTTCGCCCCCCTGTCGACGCTCCCAAACGGAAAAAAACCATCGCTTTCAACCAGTATGCCGAGGTGGCCGATCCAAAAAAACCGGCCGCGGCAAGTAACACGGACGAGGTCCAGAAAAACAACCCGGTCGAGCCCGAGCAACACAAACCGGTCAAGAAGGACAGGCGGGTCGAGAAAAACAAACCGGTCAAGAAGGACAAACCGGTCGATCACAGCTAAGAGGAAAGGTATTTGATGCCGGTTCCTGAAAGAATACCGGCCAAACAAAACAAGCAAATTGACTATGGATTTAACAGATCTTATCAGAGGCATCATTGGTATGGCCTTTCTTATCGGCCTGGCAACGCTGTTCAGCAACAACCGCCGCTACATCAGCTGGCGGCTTGTCGGCATCGGAGTCGGCCTCCAGGTCACCCTGGGCATTTTTATCCTCAAAGGAGAACAGATGGCATTGTTCTTCTCACCGCTCGGGTGGCCGAAAGAACTGTTCCGGATCATCTCATCCTTCTTTGTGGTAATTCTGGACTTCACCACCGAAGGCGCGCAATTCATTTTCGGCGATCTTGCACTGAGTCCCGGCATGGAAGGGAGCATGGGGCATTTCTTCGCTTTCCAGGTGCTGCCCACCATCGTGTTCTTCGCCTCCATAACCACCATTCTCTACCACTACGGAATCCTGCAGGCCATTGTCCGCGGCATGGCCACCGCCATGCGCAAGCTGATGGGCACCTCCGGCGCCGAAACCCTGAGTGTCACCGCCAACATCTTCATCGGCCAGACCGAGTCTCCGCTGCTCATCAAACCCTACATCGAAAAGATGACCCGCTCGGAACTGCTCACCGTCATGACCGGCGGTATGGCCACCATTGCCGGCGGCATCATGGCCGCTTACATCCAGATGCTCGGTGATGCCTATGCCGTTGCCAACGAAGTAAGCCTTACCGTGGGACGCCAGCTCTTTGCCGAGCAGCTCCTGGGTGCCAGCATCATGGCTGCGCCTGCCGCCATCGTCATTGCCAAGATCCTCTATCCGGAGACCGACACCCCCGCCACCATGGGCGATGTCGAAATAAAGGTTGAGAAAACCGATGCCAACGGCATCGATGCCGCTTCCTCAGGTGCCGCCGAAGGCCTTCGCCTGGCACTGAACGTGGGCGGCATGCTCCTGGCTTTCATCGCCCTGCTTGCCATGATCAACTCCATCTTCCTGTGGTTTGGCGACACCGTCGGACTCGAACGCCTCTTCCCGGGCTTCCAGCTTACGATGCAGTCGCTCCTCGGTGTCATCTTTGCCCCGCTGATGTTCATCATCGGCGTCCCATGGGTGGATGCGGTCACCGCAGGCTCCATGCTTGGCACCAAGATCGTACTCACCGAATTCATCGCCTATTCCGACCTCTCCGAGCTCATCCGGCTTGAAGCCCTCACACCCAAAACAATCGCAATGGCCACATTCGCCCTGTGCGGTTTTGCCAACTTTGCCTCCATCGCCATTCAGATCGGCGGAATCGGCGGGCTGGCACCCTCGCGAAAATCGGAACTGGCCGAGTTCGGGATACGGGCCGTCTTTGCAGGCACCATGGCCAATCTCATGTCAGCCACCATCGCCGGGGTACTCTACTGATTCAGGCCGGCCGATAACCCGGACAAATCAACTCATACTAAGGGTCGGATGTGTCCGTTTTTTTGCTACGTAAGAGTCTTCAAAAAATCCTATCTTTGAAGATTGTGACCAATATTACTGCAACCTCTCAAAATAAAATAACTGTAAGAGTATTTATGAACCGCTCCCTTGGAATGAGCGTCCTGGCGGCGCTGGTCTTCGTTTCCGGATGTACCCTTTTTCAATCTTCACAAACTCCTCCGGCAGAGGAAACGGTTATTGGCAGAATCGGCGGAGAACCGGTCACCTATGAGGAACTGTATCAACAGTTTCATAAATCGCATACCCTTGCCAGCGAAGATGACCAGGAAATCGCGGAGTTCGCAGATCTCTACATGGATTACCGGCTCAAGCTTGCCGTAGCCCGCGATGCAGGCTACATGCAGGATCCCGAAATCCTTTCGGAACTGGAGCAGTACGAGCGCCAGTCCGCTTACCCCTACTGGCTTGAGCGTCACGTGCGCGACCATCTCCTCGAAGAACTCTACGAACGCTCCAAAGAACTGGTGCACGCACAGCATATCCTCATCGGTCTTGCCGACAATGCCTCCCCGGCGGATACCGCCCATGCGTACAACCGCCTCATGGAAGCACGGGAAATCTTCCTGGGCGGGGAAAAGGATTTCATGACGCTTTCCAGTGAATACTCCACTGAGCAGCGCGGCCAGAGCATGGGCGGCGACCTTGGATTCTTCACTGCCGGTTGGGCAGTAAAGCCGTTCGAGGACGCGGCATACGCACTGGAAGCGGGTGAAGTGAGCAAGCCGGTCCGTACCCAGTTCGGCTATCATCTCATCCACGTCAAGGACCGCGTGGAAGCCGGACCCAACAAGAGTTTTGCGCATATTTTCTTCATGACCCGCGGGGTTTCTGAACCTGTGGACAGCATCCTTGCCAATGCATGGCAGGCTCATGAGGAGCTGGAACGCGGCTCCGAGTGGTTCGATGTAGTTGAGCAGTACTCCCAGGATGAGCAGTCACGACTGACCGGAGGAGCCATCGGATGGGTCAACTATGGCATGTACGAACAGGAGTTCACCAGCACAATCATGGAACTGGATGAAGTCGGTTCCTACACCGAACCCTTCCAGAGTGTGTACGGCATCCACATCATAAAACTGGACTCCATCTACCAACCCACCCCGTCAGAAATCAGGGAGGAGCTCAGCCAGACCCTGAATCAGCTGCCACGGCTCCGGGACAATCAGCAGGCCGTACTGGACAATGCCGCACAAATCGGGCAGGCGCGTTTCCACCGTGACAACATTGTCGCATTCGAAGATTTCACCAGGGAGCATTTCCGGGGCAACATCGCGCAAGTTGATTATCCCGATGCACTTCTGGACCAAACGGTCTTTTCTTTCCATGGCACCACCTGGTCTGCCGCCGATTACCTTGAATGGCTCATACCGGCCATCGAACCACAGACCAATCCACAGTATCACCACCGCCTTTCCGGAGAATTCCGCGATTACGCAATCGACTCCGAACTGGTCTCCCTCACACGTGATCAATTCCCCGAATTTGCCGACCTCAGCAATGACTATCTTACCGGCCTGGCCGTATTCCGCGTGAACGAAGACTCCATCTGGACCTATGCGCAGCAGGATACCGCACGGCTCAGGGAATTGTTCAAGTCGAATCCAGATGACTACCAATTCGACACGCGTTACCGCTATGTGCGTTTCTCGGCCAGGGCAGACTCCACACTTGACCGGGTGCGATCCATGGTGGATGCGGGCGAGCCTGTGGACAGCATCCGCGGGGAGTTCACCAATGTCGTGATGCGCCGTGATGTGATCAATCGTATTGACAACGATCCCTATTCCATGCTCCAGGGGCTCGGTGAGGGGGAATTCTCGCCCTATTTTGAATATCGCCGCCGGCAAACCACCATGTACCTTGAAGAAATCCTGGAAGCACGTCCAATGACGTTCGATGAAGCATACAACAAACTCGTAACGGATTACCAGTCCATTCGTGAGAAAGAGTGGCTGGAAAAAATGCGCAGACGGTACAGCGTCGAATTCTATCCCGAGGTCTTGAAGGCGGTACAACAAAAACAAGATGACTGATACCTTTCGTGCTCTTTTTCTGCTGTCATTATTTCTGTTCACGGTTTCCTGCGAACACCGGGCTATTGACGGCGATGACATTGTTCTTGCCGAAGTAGGCAATCATGTTCTGCTGCTCAGTGATGTCAGGAACAGTGTTCCTGACGAGGTGTATGCAGCCGACAGTCTCCGGGTGATCATGAACTACCAGAAAAACTGGGTCAACCGGAAGCTCAAGGTCATGGAAGCACGGCGGCTACGGCTCGATCAGAACCGGGAGGTACAGCACAGGATCCGGCAAGCCACAGAATCCGTCCTCGTTGACGCTTTCAATGAAGCCGTCTACCTGAACATGAAGGACGAACCTGTGACACAAAGCGAGGCCCAGTCCTATTACGAGAGCAACAAAGACAAATTCATACTCGCGGAACGGCATATTCGTTACAGGCACATTATGGCAGCATCGCTTGCGGAAGCGCAAAATGCGCGTAATGCCCTGCTTCGCGGTCAAAGATGGACAAGTGTGGCAGAAGAGTATTCGGTAAATCCTCAAAAGGCTATCCGTACCTCCCGGCAGTTTTTCCCCGCATCTACCGCTGCCATACATTTTGAAGAGATGAATACCTTTCTGCAGATAATCGGCGTGACAGAGATTTCACCCGTCAGGCGGATCGGCGACCAATACCATTTTGTTCAGCTGATTGATTCCAGGGATGCAGGAGAACACCCGCAAGTAGACTGGGTCATCGGGCAGATAACCGAATGGCTTATGCTGGACCGACGCAGAAAACATCTCAGATCCATGGAACAAAGCCTTTTTCTGAAAGCTCAGGCGAACAATGAACTGAGGATCTACGACGTAACCATACCAGAACAGCAAATAGAAATCGTACAGGACAGTCTCTGATCTGAAACCGGATCACAGACTGATTTTGACAACTGACAACGGCAATCATAGATTATGCGCTCACTTTTCATATTCCTTTTTACTCTTTTACTCACCGCCAGTGCGATGGGACAGCAGCGGCAGGTTGCCGATCAGATCGTTGCCGTGGTGAACGACCATATTATCCTGAAGTCTGATGTGGATCAGAGGGTCTTCGAATTCATGCAGCAAATGCGCGACGAGACCTTCGATGAACAGATGTGGTTTTACGTTCTCGAATCCATGATCGATAATTATGTGCTGGTGGAAAAGGCAAAAATCGACTCCGTTGTCGTCAGCGATACCGAGGTGGACCGTATCCTGAACCAGCGAATCGACGAACTCGTGCGGCAGCTGGGCAGCGAACAGGAACTGGAGCGGGCTTTTGGCCAGTCCATCGTGGAGATCAAGGCCGAATATTCCGAACAGTTCCGTCAGGACCTGCTTGTTAACCGTGTACGTCAAATGAAAATCAACCGGATCAACATCACACGGCCCGAAGTAATCGAGTTTTTCAATTCCATCCCGACAGACTCATTGCCGATCATTCCGGAATCCGTCTCTCTTTCGCAGATTACGGTCATCCCCCCGCCCAAGGCAGAAGCCCGTGAAAACGCACGCAACCTTGCAACCCAACTGCGGGATTCCATACTGCATCACGACGCCTCACTTGAAGAACTGGCCAGACGGTACAGTGACGGCCCTACGGCTGCACAAGGCGGCGGCCTTCCCATGCTCAATACTACCGATCTTCTTCCCGAATATGCGGCGGCCGCAGCAGCTCTGGATCCGGGCGAAATCTCGGAAGTGGTCAGCACTGCCCAGGGATATCATATCATCCGTCTCAATGAGCGCCAGGGACAGAGAATAGCCACCCATCACATCCTTATTTCCGTCCCGGAGGACGAACTGGATGAAGATTACGCAATTGAAAAGCTGACGGCAATCCGTGACAGTATCATGCATGAAGGCAAATCTTTTGCCAATATGGCGCGCAGGCACTCGGATGACCGCAATACCGGTCCGGCCGGCGGCCGGCTGGTCGATCCGCAAACCGGACAGCGCTTTATCCCTGTCAATCAGCTTGACCCGGCCCTGTACCGAACCGTACTGCTGCTGGAAGAGCCGGGAGACATCTCAGAGCCACGTTCGTACCAGTATGGTGAGGAAAACAAGCGGGCGTTTCGTATTGTCAAACTGAATGAGCGGGTTGAAGAACACCGCGCCAACCTCGAACAGGATTACCAGCTCATCAGAAATTTTGCGCTCCAGCAGAAAAGCCAACGAATTCTTTCGGAATGGATAAAGAATTTGCGCGATGAAATGTTTGTTGAGTACCGCATACGGGTCCCTGAATACGACCCGATGGATCTGCCGGATCCTCTTGCCCCGGAAATTCCGGTGGATGCCAGCGCGCCCGTCCAGCAGGAACTGTACCCCGAAACCAATTGACTGGCGTCCTCAAAAAGTCCATCCGCAACCTGTCCATGCATAACGAATCCATG
>SKNL01000092.1 GCA_007120555.1 Balneolales bacterium | reverse complement strand
TGCATGACTATGAGGAACACGGAGAGCAGGTAACCAAAAAGACCTGGTGGTATGCCATGGAATCGGGTAGGCCGGACCTGAAGCCTCAGCTGGAGGAAGAGATCGAAACCCTGGAGTGGACAGACCTCTCCGGAGCTTCTGAAAAAGTGGCTTTTGAAAATCTGAGGGACGTACTTCACCGGCTGCAGGAACTGCTGAAATAGCACTCTCCTTTACAGCGGATCAGTTCTGCAGACGGAACATTATCGGGAGCTGGAACTGAACCCGCACGGGACGACCGCGCTGGCGGCCTGGACTCCATTCAACCGATTGAATAGCGGCAATGGCTGCTTCATCACATCCACCGCCGATTCCACGTACGACTACGGGATCGCGCACCTGTCCGTTCTCGTCCACAATGAACTGAATGATGACCCGTCCCTCGATTCCGGCCCTGCGGGCAGCATCGGGATAGCGGATGTTCTGGTAAATGGCTGCCATTCCCCCGGCAGGCTCGGGCATGTCCTCAACAACCTGAAATACTTCAGGCTCTTCATCTTCCTCTTCGATATCAGGCGGAGGGGGAGGAGGCAGGTCAAGAGGGGCGTCAAGGTCCAGATCCGTATCCAGATCGAAGAACATATCCTCGACGATTTCATCATCCGGAACCGGCTCCGGCTGAGGTGGCCGGGGCGGGGGCGGGGGAGTAAGCTCCTGCTCGGTCTGAATGATCTCCTCCATTTCGATGATCTCCTGTTCCATCTCTACAATATCAAACTCGCCGGTGAAATTCAGGTTCATCTTGAAGACGAGAATGAAAGCAAGCAGGGTAAGGATCAACCCGACCTGGATGTTGATGATGTAAACTCTGCGAAGATCAGCTGCCGGTTTTTTTCTTTCTAATGCAGACATATTGGCTTTGTGCTGGATAGCGGATATTTTTTGCAAGATAAAATAAAAGCAAAATGCACATCTAATGCAAATGCGCTGCTTCCTGAACCTTGCTCTTAATTGCTGTATTTTAATTAACTAATCAAGGTGGAATTTTATTTTCCCCTTTTCAGATAATTTCGAACGGGGTGAAGTACAAGAAAAGCAGCAAAACATCCCAGTGAGTTTGCCGCGATGTCCCCCCAGCTTGCCGCCCTTCCCATGGGCATGAGATATTGCAGCCCTTCAATGGCGGCCCCAAAGGCAATACCGGCCATCATCAGGAGGAAAAGGTTGATATTCGCTTTTTCCTTGTAAACGATCATGTACAGGCCGAGAAAAAAAGTCCATCCGCCAAACATTCCGAAATGACCGATTTTGTCGTAGGAAAAAAGCCGGGTGCTCGGCAGGGCATCGCCCGGGAGCAGCGTGAGCAGCAGCATCAATATCGTCCAGATGAGGAAAACAGGTGGTATGGCCGACCGGATGATCCGATAGCGCGTAAGTATGTCAGTCATGTCAGATCGGAAGGTTCCGGAAAGGCTTTTCCGGCGGATGTAACTTCATTGATTTTGTTGTAACCGTACACCAGGGCATGTTCACAGCTCTCAAGCGGCTTCCCTGTTCTGGACATGAACGCAGCAAGGTGGCCTGCAAGTGTGTCGCCGAATCCGGCTCTTGAAAAAACAGTGGTTTCGTAGGGCGTGACCAGAGCCTGCCGTTCGGCCGGGGAATGGACAAAGGCTGGATTGCCTTTGGAAAGCACTACACATCCCAGCCGCTCCGAAAGCGCCGTGGCATTCATCAGGCGCTCATGGTCACTGCCGGATGCCTCGCCGGTCAGCATGGCCAGCTCTCCGGGATGGGGCGTGAGGATCACCTGTCCGGAGTGCTCTTTCCCCGAAATGATCCGGCCGTTTTCCTGAAGGCTGTGCAACGCATCCGCATCTATGATCATGGGAGAGGCGCACTCTGCAATCACCTTGCGCACAAATGCCGCCGTCTGCTCATCCCGGCCGATGCCCGGACCGATGACAACAACCCCCTCTTTCTCTTCCAGCCAGCTCAGTACCGGTTCCGCATCTTCTTCCAAAAAAAACTCCGATTCAAAATCCCCGATCGGCTTTTTGATAAGCTGGGGCGCCTGGGAATCCATCGGAATGGACCAGGCTGCCGGATGGATCAGCGTCACCGCGCCCATGCCAAGCGACCATGCGGCCCTGGCTGCGTACAGCGGCGCACCGGCAAGCCCCGGCGAACCACCGATGACATGCACGACTCCGTTGTTGTATTTGTGCTTCCGGACCCGCGTGAGCCTACCGTCCGGACCCGCAATTGCCCGGTTTCCCGGCTGCAGCGCCCGTTCCGGCTGCAGCGACATATCGACAAGCCGTATCCGGATCGGTTCCTTGTAAACAGGTGGAAAGGGCAGGCGCACCATCACCCGCTCGCCGCTATAAACCGGTCCGTCACCGAGATAACACCCACGCTTCCGGATACCAAACTGGATGGTTTTATCCGCCTGCACAGCGCATCCAAGCACTTCTCCGGTCTCACTGTGGATGCCGGACGGAATGTCCAGGGCAATGATCGGCTTTCCCGACCGGTTGATTTTTTCGATACCCCCGGAAACCGGCGGTTCTATCTCCCGTTCCAGGCCGGTTCCGAAAATCCCGTCCACCACCAGGTCAAAGGAATCCGGCGCCGGCCATTTCTGATGGACCGGGATCTCCGTTTCCATCTCTCTCGACAGCCTCATGAGACGGTCGAAATTGCGCTGAGCGTCAGGTGACAGCCCGTTCGTGCCCATCAACGGATACAGCGATACCTCGTAGCCGTAACTCATCAGAATGCGCGCAATGACAAACGCGTCCCCCGCATTGTTGCCCTTCCCGCAAACAAACAGAACATGAAGGGGATGCCGGTGCGCCCTCCTGCTCTCATCGGAAAGGGGACTGTCAGCCATATGGGAATGCTTGTCCAAAAGGAGGCAGTAGTCCAAAAGGGGATGCTCGGCCATAATCAGGTCCGCCGCCCGGTTGCCTGCGATTTCCATGAGCGTTTCACCCGGAATGCCGAACGATTCAATAGTCTGCCGGTCCGTTTCACGGCTCTGTTCGCCGGTTGCCAGCAGAAGATCCTGATACCTTGTCGCAGTCTTCATCTTGTTCTGGGTTGGTCAGCGTAACTGTTTCAGC
>SKNL01000140.1 GCA_007120555.1 Balneolales bacterium | reverse complement strand
CTGCTCAAACGGGCGCAGCGCGAGGGGCACACCTTCCGCGGCGTCGGCCTGCACACCATCGAGATGGTGCCCGGCGACCAGCTGGAAATCTTTTTTCAGGAGGACGACCGCCTGGAGCGTCTCTACCGCTCCATCGACACCATCAACAACATCTACGGCAAGCAGGCGATCATGAAAGGCGCCGTGAAGGATGGCGTCCCGGGCAAGACGCACTTCGTGAACCGGAGCTGAACGGGGCCGGACAGAGAATCCGTTCGCAAGGCATATTGCCTTATTTGCGTCGCCTGTTCAGAAGATGGCCGACGGATGCGGGTTGTCCGGAATCTTCCGCTTGATCTTCGAAACACACACAACTGCATTGCATGCCAATATGTTGCTAATTTTACTTCCCTTAATCAGGTATTAAGTTTTGCAAACCCTCCTGTAAATTAATAAGTTATTAACATTAAACCCCTACCTTTATGATAAAGCCTTACTTATAAGGTTTAATTACATATAGGACGAATCAAATATATTCTTTTAAAGAACTTGAACTATGAATAAATCAACGAAACCTGTTTTCAACTTTGAACTCCCCCCTGAGTTCAAGGATCTGGTTAATGAAGCTCCCAGTGTAACGGTTGCCAAAAATCTTGACGATCTTGTCAATCTTTCTGTCGGTGGCGAAAATGGCATGTCGTATGAAGTGTATTATGACCTTCCTGACGGAGAAAGAAAACAAGAAGCTATCGTCCATAGAATGAAAAATGGCATTTCTGCCAATTATCACGAAGCATATATGCGGCGGAGAGATCCCGATTGCATGGTTATAGCCGATGATCTTCCCACTGATAAACCTACCTTTGACAATCGGTACGGCTATGACTTCAAGAAGCTGCGCCAGGAAACTTTCGAGTGGCTGAAAAAACAGGATCTGGCCATGTTTTTCTTTCATGCCGGCAAACCGGGCATGGGTTCAAAAGCAGTGGCAGTAATCCCTGCCAATTGTGGTTTTTTTGGTTTGGGTTTGGCGCTTTTACAAGGCATGGTTAACCCGGACGAGTTTCCCGAAGACTTTAAACCAACTGCCTTTATCTATACCGCACCGCCATTCAGACACACACACTTTGAAGGCAAGCAGGTGGTGGTTCACAACAGGCAGCCCGGTAATTATGAAATGTTCAGCTATAATTTATATCCCGGACCAAGCGCCAAAAAAGGGGTATATGGAATGTTGATTGACCAGGGAGAATCTGAAGGATGGATAACTGCCCACTGTTCTGCCGTGCAGGTAAGAACACCATATGACAATGTTGTCACCATGATGCATGAAGGTGCGAGCGGGGGCGGCAAAAGCGAAATGCTGCAGCAGCCGCACAGATTGCCGGATGGACGATTGTTATTGGGGGATAATTTGTTTAAAGATGACAAACGGCATTTGGAGCTCTCAAAAACCTGTGATTTGATGCCCGTTGCCGATGATATGGCGCTTTGTCATCCTTCTTTGCAACGCAATGACAAAAAGTTGTGGCTGGAAGATGCGGAAGATGGCTGGTTTGTCCGTGTAGATCATATCACAGAATATGGCACTGATCCGTCACTGGAGAAGTTAACGGCAGTTCCTCCGAAACCACTCCTTTTCCTGAATATTGATACGGTACCGGGAGGCAGGGCCATGATATGGGAGCATATTCATGATGAACCCGGCAAGCCGTGCCCCAATCCAAGGGTTATCTTGCCCCGGGATATTGTACCGGGGATTGTTTCAGAACCGGTGCGTATTGATATCAGAAGCATTGGATTGCGTACGCCTCCTTGTACTGCCGAAGAGCCCAATTATGGCATTGTAGGACTTATGCATGTATTGCCTCCTGCTCTTGCCTGGCTATGGCGACTGGTTGCCCCGCGTGGTCATGCCAATCCGAGCATTGTCCAAACTGAGGGAATAAGCAGTGAAGGAGTAGGTAGTTATTGGCCATTTGCCACCGGTAAAAAGGTATCACAAGCCAATCTTTTGCTGGAACAGATGGTGCAAACACCGGAAGTACAATATATCTTGACTCCCAATCAAAATATTGGCGCCTGGAAAACAGGCTTTATGCCTCAATGGATTGCCCGGGATTATCTGGCCAGAAAAGGCAGTGCCCGGTTCAGCAAGGAGCAGGTTGTTCCTGCCAGATGTCACGTATTGGGATATGCCATGAAATATATGACTTTTGAAGGCCGTACCATACCACCCTGGATGCTGCAGGTTGAGTTGCAAAGAGAAGTACAGGAAGAAGGATATGATAAAGGCGCTGAAATTCTGCTTGAATTCTTCCACAAAATGCTGAATGCTTTCGTAGCTCCGGAGCTTGACGATCTTGGCAGAAAAATCATAGAATGCTGCCTTGATAACGGAACCGTAGAAGACTACGAGCAGTTCATTCCCAAAGAGTAAGTATTCAGCCGTAATCTTTTCAAGAACGTTTTCTGAAAGATGACAAGAAGAGGGATTCCCAAACGGGTTTCCCTCTTTTTTTTTATGGGTTTGATTGCTCAGCTTCTTATAATGCTTGGTGGGCAAAAAGCAAAACAAAGGGGCAACCTGTCCCGCAATGATCGAACTAACGTTGAACAGGTACCTCTTCCCGCAAGCGGGAAGAAATACATCTTTGCTGCGTTACTGATCTCGATTCCGGGTTAAAAAATCACATATCAGGTATCCAACCATGAAAATTCCGATGCTCTCCCTTCTCTTTACCTTGCTGCTGCCTTTCGCAACGTTATCGCAAGTCCCGGAACAGCCGGCCGACAAGGTCGTCACGAACGCATACGTCTGGACTGTTAACGAGGAACAACCCGTCGCCGAGGCTATCGCCATCTTGGACGGGAAAATCCTTGCCGTCGCCTCTGCGGAGCAGATCCAACCTTACATCGGTCCGGATACCCGGGTCATCGATGCCGGGGGGAAGCTCATCCTGCCGGGATTCATCGACAACCACACCCATTTCACCAGCGGCGGATTCCAGCTGCAGAGCATCGATCTGCGGCATGCGCAGACGGAGGAGGAATTCGCCGGACTGATCCGGCAGTGGGCCGAGCGCAACCCCGGACGCTGGATCACCGGCGGAACCTGGGACCATGACAATTT
>SKNL01000238.1 GCA_007120555.1 Balneolales bacterium | reverse complement strand
GATCTTACAACTATTTATAATATCATACTTTTACAACAAAAACGACTTTGCAACCAATTTCGTCTCCGCATGTTAAGGGAAAATGAAAAAAACCGGACAAATCAGGTAATACATTCCAAAAAAACCGGTTGTTTTGGCATATTCAAATAATTACCGGGCAAACTCGTATTATGTAAGCATGTAAATTCCACTTTTTCAGTAACAAGTCGCGCTCAAGCAGACAGTATTGCCCATGGATCACCGCCATGACCTTGTAAACAAATACAGCCGCCAGGCACCGCGCTATACGTCCTATCCGCCGGCTCCCCATTTTCGGGAACTGGACGATCCGCAGCGCGCCCTGCAACTCATCGATGAACGCAACTCCGTCGCGCGGCCGCTCTCGCTTTACATCCATATCCCGTTTTGTGCTTCATTGTGCTGGTACTGCGGATGCACCAAGGTAATCACCCGCCGGGAAGGGGACAGCGCCGCCTACCTGAAGCGGCTTTACGCGGAAATGGAGCGGATGAAAAAACGCATGAACCCAGGCAACCGGCTGGCCCAGGTCCATTTCGGAGGCGGGACCCCCACTTTCCTGACTCCCGCCGAGCTGCGTGAGACCGGCCGCCGGATCCGCGACCTGTTCGCGCTCGGAGAAGACATGGAGCTTGCCGTGGAGATCGACCCGCGACGCATGACCGAAGACCATGTCCGTGCACTGGCGGAAATCGGCTGCAACCGGGCTTCCATCGGCATCCAGGATATCCGGGAGGATGTGCAAAAAGTCATTAACCGCATCCAGCCCATGGATATCAACGAACGTGTGATCCGCTGGCTGCGGGACGCCGGTATAAATAACATCAACGTAGACCTGATTTACGGCCTTCCGCTGCAGACCCGCGACCGTTTCGAGGAGACGCTCACGGCCGTTAAGACACTGGATCCGGACCGCTTCGCCATTTTCCACTACGCACACGTTCCCTGGATGATGCCCTCGCAAAAGCTGCTCGACCGCCAGCCCATGCCCGATGCGCACGAAAAGTTTGCCATGCTGGAGATGATGATCGGCAACCTGACCGGTTCCGGCTACCGGTATATCGGCATGGATCATTTTGCCAAAACGGGTGACGAACTCTCCCTGGCGCAACAAAATGGTACCCTTCAGCGCAACTTCCAGGGATACAGCACGCGCGTCGACACCGATATTTACGGATTCGGCATGTCATCCATCTCACAGATAGGCGACGGTTACCTCCAGACCGTCAAGGATCTGGACGAGTACCACCGGCGCATCGACAACCGGATGGAGCCCTGGCACCGCCAGTACTATCTCACAGACGACGACCGCATCCGCCGGCACACCATCATGCGCCTTATGTGCGACCTGGAACTCGATTTCGGGCTCATAGGCAAGCGATGGGATATTGACGCCAGCTCGTACTTCGCCGACGCCATTGAGCCGCTGGAAGAGATGGCCGCCGACGGCCTCATCTCATGGACCGGCAACGGGCTCAGGGTCACGGACACCGGAAGGATGTTCCTCCGGAACATAGCCACCTCGTTCGATGCCTACTATGGCGACCCGGGAAATAAAGCCCGCTACTCACGGACGGTGTGACTCCAGTGTGCAAACCGATTGGATTTATCCCGAAAAAATTTGTTATTTCCGGCAATACACATTCTTCACCAGAACAATCCTGCAAACCCACGATTTGGATTTTTTATGGAAAACCCCAGAATACTTGTCCCGACTGACCTTTCCGATCTCAGCCTGATCGCTTTTGAATCGGCCAATTACCTGGCGGATGTCCTAGACGGCACGATCCTTCCCCTGCACGTATATCAGCCGGAGAAAGAAAGCGGCAGTTTCCCGGTCACCCCGAAATCGCCCCGGCAGATATCCGAGCTTGAAAAAGAGCTGGAATCCAAAGTACTTGAGTATGCGGATGAGGACAATATGGAACCCGTAGTGGTCCGCAAGGGCAAACCGTGGGAAATCATCATAGAAGAGTCGGAGGATGCCGATCTCGTGGTCATGACGTCTCACGGCCGTTCCGGTTTTTCCCGCCTGTTTCTGGGATCGGTCACGGAGCGTGTCGTACGCTTCAGCAAGGCTCCGGTGCTGCTTTTGGAAAAAGACTCCAAAATCAAACCATTGTCAGATATTCTTCTCACCACCGATTTCTCCGACAACTCTCTGGAGGCGTTCGACTATGCCCGTGCCATCGTAAAGAAAACCTATGCGCAGATCCATCTCGTGCATCTGGTGAACCTTTCGCAATTTGACAAGGTGAGTGCGTTCGATGATCAGATAGCCGCAAAGCAGGAGCGGTTGGATGCGTGGGTAAACGAGCATCTGGAGGATATACGGGACAAGGTGACTGCCGAGGCTCTCCCTGTCAAATCCTCGATACATGAAGCCATTGTGCACCTGACCAGCCAGAAGAAGTACAGTCTGGTGGTCATGTCCACGTTGGGGCACTCCGGTCTGAAGTACCTGCGACTGGGAAGCACTGCCGCAAACGTACTGCGGCTGGTGAAAACAGCTGTTCTCAGTATCAATCCGAAAATGGATGACCCGATCGGCAAGGAACACGGCGTGCTCTGAGCGGAGCAGTTTCTGCTGAAAACCCCCGCTTCCCACCGTAACGGCATCCATTCACTTACACCGGATCCATGGAAAACCCATCCAATGCCCATCAGCCGGAAAAGCTCCGTGCTTTCAACAAGTATCTGATCCGTGACATGAAGGCCCTGGAACAGATGCTTGCCGACGATATGTTCGAGCGTGACACCAAGCGCATCGGGGCGGAACAGGAGGTCTTCATCATAGACCGGGCCAGCCAGCCCCATCCCATAAACACCAAAATCATTGAGGATATCGACGACCCCAGGTTCACCTACGAACTGGCCCGCTTCAACCTGGAGTTCAACCTGGAACCGCTCACCTTTGACGGACGCTGTCTGCATGAACTGGAGCAGCAGCTTAACAATGGCATCAGCAAGGTTCGTGAGGCGGCAGAAAAGCACGAGGGCGACATCATCCTCATGGGCATTCTATCTTCGATCCGCAAGTCCGATCTCGGAATGGAAAACCTGACACCGATGGCGCGTTATTACATGCTGAACGACGCACTGACACGAATGCG
>SKNL01000253.1 GCA_007120555.1 Balneolales bacterium | reverse complement strand
TTCACCTTCACCTTCACCTTATGAACAATTTAGGATAAAATGAGAAGAAATGAATACTCCGGGAAAAAGACGGATAAGATACCAGAGGAACGGAGCCGGCCGGGCTTGATTCAGGTGAGATCAGGTTTGTGCTTAGTACAGGTAGATCGTGCCCTGGTCTTCTTCATAGCGGCAATTTGTCACAAAGCAGATGGTCTCAATGATATTTTCCAGTTCGCCCGGACGGGGAAGGTAGATTGTCAGGGGACGGTCTCCCAGGACCTCATCCTGAATAATTATTTCGGAATCATAGCGCCGTTCCAGCTCGGCAGCTACTTCGCTCATGGTGATACCTGAAAAATAGAAACCGTGGTTGCGCCATGCGAGGGCCTGATCTGTATTGACAGGCTGGGGGTCCAGGGGCTTTGTATTGTGATAATCAACCTGGGTGGCATGTCCCGGCTGGACCATGATGTGGGACTCCGGCTCCAGAAGGGATGCCAACCTGACCTGGCCGTCAACAAGGGTAAGTATTGTTCGTCCGTCCGGGTCATCAGACCAGGAGCGCACATTGAACCGGGTTCCCAGCACTTCCACCCTTGCTGTCTGCGTCTCCACAACAAAAGGCTTACCTGATGGCTGCACTTCGAAATAGGCCTCGCCGTGCAACCGCAGATCACGATGCCCGTTGCCGAATGTCCGGTTCCAGGTAATTCTGGATCCGCTGTTAAGCTCGACACGGATTCCGTCATCCCAATGAAAAACAGCGTATTCTCCCCGCGGAGCCTCCATGCTGACAGGCGTGAACAGATACCACATGATGAACCCTCCAAGCAGAACCGCTGCCAGGGCAGTGATAAAGGCATAGGTTTTAGCTGCAGTGGCTTTTGCTGCGGAACTTCTTGACCTGAGGGGACGCGGACGCATTTTGAGTCCTGCTGTCCGCCCGGCCAGTTGCAGCCGTTCCCGGAGCAGCGCCCACTCTTCTTCGGGATTCACACCTGCGGCAATATCACCAGGCTGTTCCCTTCGCCGGGCCTTTCCCCAGATAAGACGCACCTCATCCCCTTCCTTTCCGGAGAAATGCTTCATGATATCATGGTCAGGCCGTTTCATATTTCTTTCAGATTTCACTCTTTATTCCCGGTTTTCACGCTGTGACTTCCACCGGTTCAGTTGTTCACGCAAGGTGTTCAGCGCACCAACGATGTGGTTGTTTACCGTACGTGGCGCACACTCCATCACTTCTGCTATCTCATGGTGGTCGAGCCCTTCGAACCGGCTAAGCTCAAACGCTTCGCGCTGCCGTGGCGGAAGGGCCTCGATCCATTCGCTCAACCGTTGTTCCAGCAATCCATCACTATCCGACGGGATGGATCCCGGCGACATCTCATCGCTCGGCTGCTCCGAGAGAGCAACGTCGTCGAGGCGGACCGGCCGCCGCGAGCGGATCAGGTTAATGCTCCGGTTTTTTACCATGCGGTAAAGCAATGCCTGCAGGGATTTTTTTTCATCGAGCCGGTCACGGATATCCCACAAGTGGGCATATACCTCCTGGAGGATGTCCTTTGCGACATCCGTATCCTTTACAAAATTCATTGCGTATCGCATAAGCGGCTGATAAGAATCCATGAAAAGGTCGTGGAACGCCTTTTCGTCTGACGCACGGATTTTTCGCGCCCACTGCTGATAATCTGTTGCCTTGGCCATACTGTGACTGGATCCTTATAAAAATGATATCGTGTACGATACGAATTTTTTCCAACAATAGGACCCGAACAAGGCCGGACGGCGGCAGCGGGCGGCTTACCGCGTTTGTTTACTAACTGTTTTACACAGCAACGGGAAGCTATGACCAGTCCTTCGTGTTGATGCCATATCATTCTTCGGGACGGGTTATCGGATTTGAAGGAATTGTCTGTTTTTTTCGTATGTTAGTGCCTTTATTTGTAAATACAACACCTTTTCAGATGAACAAACCCAGGATCATCCTTGCCTCATCCAGCCCGCGCCGCCGGCTGTTGCTCCGCCAGATCGGGCTGTCCTTTGATGTGGTCCCCGCTGATATTGGAGAAGAGGTCACCCCGGGTTCCGATCCGGCGGATACGGTAGGAGCACTATCCCTGCAGAAAGCACTCCTGGTAGCCGAACGGCTGGACGGTCGCAAAGAAACCGAACCCGGATCTTATGCCGGCAGGCTGGTAATTGGCGCCGATACCATTGTTGTGCGTGACGGGGAAATACTCGGCAAACCCGCTGACCCGGATGACGCTGTTGCCATGCTTCAGTCACTGAGCGGACGCACACACCAGGTCTACACAGGTGTGGCCCTGGTTTATGGAAACGATGTTGCCGGCTCTGCCGGTGATGAGCCCCAAACCGTATCCAACCGAAACGGATTTCAACACCACGTTTTTCATGAACGGACCGATGTCACCTTCGGCTCGCTGGCCGATGAGGAGATCCGGGCGTATGTGGAGAGTGGCAGCCCCATGGACAAGGCCGGATCGTACGGGATACAGGATGATCTCGGGGCGCTGTTTGTTGCGCGTATTGACGGCGACTATTACAATGTGGTCGGTTTTCCGCTTTTCCGTTTTTATCGCGAAGTCAATAAGCTGCTGCCCGGCGTCGTTACACCTTTTGTAACGGCAACGGGTGCTTCATGATTACCGCAAGCGTTTCATCCCCGCTGATGCCAGTTGCGCAATCCGGGGGGTGGCACTCATGGGCCCTGTTCCTTTACTGCCATCCTGGAGCGTCATGTGCCGCAAAGGGGCGCTGATCATCCGGAAAAAGCATCATTTACCAGAATCGAATACCTGATATGCACCACGTCCGCAGTTTTTTTGTTTTTCTGATGCTGGCAATAGCCCTTGTCATTTTGCCGGGCCCGGGACTGCAGGCTCAGACCGGCGCAGGGGAGTTTTCACTCGGCAACGAGTTGCTCCGGCAAGGCAAGTTTGAGGAGGCATACGAGATTTTTGAACGGATGCTCCGGGAAAACCCGCGTTCCTATGCCGTCTATGACCGTGCCGCGACCGCACTGGTCCAGCTTAAGCGGTATGATGATGCCATTCAGATCACCAAAGAACGGCTGGATCGTGTGGGTGACGACAGCAATACGCGCATCAAACTGGGGGAGATCTATGATATTTCGGGCAGGCGCGACGATGCCATGGAGGCATGGGACCACGTGCTTCGTCAGCATACACAAAATGCCCAGGTTTACCGGCGTGTGGCTGAAACCATGAACCAGCGGAGGCTTTTCCGTGAAGCTATCCGGGTTTATGAAACGGCAAGGGAGCAATTTGGCGATGCCAATCTCTTCGCTTTCGAAATTGCCAACAATTATCTCGCCATCACCGATTTTGAATCGGCCATCAATGAATATCTTGATATCATCGGCCGCGACAACCGGCGCATGAGCCTGATTCAGCGTCAGCTTTTGAACTACGATGAACGAAGGCTTTACGATACCGCCATCCTGCTCACCGAGGAGCGCATTGGCCAGTTTTCGCCCGGCAGCGAAGCTGACCTTGCTTACCGGGATTTTCTCGTCTGGCTCACAATGGAGCGCGGACTCTATCGCCGGGCACTGGCGGCAGCGCGCACCCTGGAACGTCACAGCAACAATGAGCGTCACGCCATGTTCCGCATGGGACGGGATTTGCGAAGCCGGGGGCAATTTGAGCTTTCCGAGCAGGCTTTCCAGTACTATCTGGAGCTTGACACGCATCCGCTCCAGGCCCGAAGCCACGAGGAGCTCTCCCGCACCTACCAGGAATGGGCCGGATATCTGACAGACCGCAATCTGGATTTTGACGGTGCCGCCGACTCCCTGTACCGGAAGGCATTTGACGCCGTGGATCAGCTTGCCGGGCAATTTCCACGCTATGACCGGATGATGCAGACGCTGGCGATACAGTCCGAACTGGCGCTGGATCATCTCAAAGAACCCGGGAAAGCGGCCGAGTACCATCAGAAAATGGAGCGAATTGCCAGAGATGACTCCGAAAAGGCACTGGTTCACTATGTCGAGGGACGGCTTCTGCTGTTTGACGGAAACTTTTCCATGGCAAGGGTGTCGTTCACCCGCAGCAACCGGATTGCCGATGGAGGGGAAATCGCCGACAAGAGCCGTTATTACCTGGGACTGGGTGATTTTTACAACGGTGATTTTACCTATGCGCGGATGCAGCTTCGGTCCCTGGAGCGGCAGAGTTACTCGTGGTACGCCAACAATGCCCTGCAATTACGGTTTATAATCCAGGAGGGGCACGAGGAAGGCGGTGAAAACATTGAGCTGCATCGTATTGCCCGGGCCCGCTATCTCTATGACACCGGACGCTATGCCGAGGCGGCCGACCTTCTTGCGCCGGTGCTTGAGGAGCCGGCTGCCAACCCGCTTCATGGCGAATCAATGCTGCTGCTTACGCAGACGCTACGCAGGATCCATCCGGAAATTGCTTTTCGGGTCGTCGACCGGCACACCCGTCGACCATCCGTGCACCAGGCCGCAGGCGAACGCCTGCTGTGGGAGCGAGCCCGGCTTGCGGAAGTGGTCTACCTCATGCAGCAGCGCGATACGGGAAACAACCGGTCTGCTGAAGGTCTGGTTCCGGCCGGACTTTTGGCCTATCCTTTTTCTGCGGAGGATCGGTTTTATGGAAGGGATGAAAGTACGGGTCCGATACTGCTTAGCGCCGACGGGGTCACCGGTTATTATGAAAAGCTCCTGTTAAACTATCCTGAAGGATACTACTCCGAAATCGCCAGGAACCGGATCCGCGACCTGGAGCGGCAGGCGCGGGAGCTGTGATTTTTTTCTGCAACAAGACCACCACTTTAGTGACAATCGGAATACGAATCCAACAAAAACGCTGAGAATTATATGGTATCCAGAACTTCTTCCGTCTCCTGCTTGTCCAATCGGTTTTCTGTGGCAGCGCTGCTTGCGGTCATGCTGCTGGCGTTCGCGCCAGCGGCACAAACACAGTCTGCCTACGTGCTGATCCCGATGGATGACAGCCAGCGCAACCACCTGAAAGCTTACGGAGTAATGTTTCAGCATCTGCTGGATGGCCATACGGGAAAATGGCTTCTGAATTACCGCGGGGGCAGTTTCCTCGCGCCGCAGACCGAAGCCATGGTGCGGCAGAGCCGGATTCGGGGCGTCACCATTGAACAAATTCCCACCGTTCGGGCCAGGCAGATCATAGAAGAAGTAGAACGTCCGAATGTAAACATGTCGGTGGTGGAACTTGAAAAAGCGCCAAGAATAGCGGTTTATACCCCGGATCATGCACTGCCGTGGGATGACGCCGTGACCCTTGCCCTGACCTACGCCGAAGTCCCCTATGAGACCATTTACAACAAGGAAGTGCTTCAGGGAGCCCTTGAGGATTTCGACTGGCTGCACCTGCATCATGAAGACTTCACCGGGCAGCATGGAAAATTCTGGTTCGCCTACCGCAATCAGCCGTGGTATATCCGGCAGGTGCGTGACCTGGAGGACATGGCCGCGGAAATGGGATTCGAAAAGGTTTCCGAGATGAAAAAGGCCGTGGTGTGGACCATCCGTGAATTCATTGAAGAGGGCGGATTCCTGTTCGCCATGTGCTCGGGCACGGACACGTTCGATATTGCGCTGGCCGCCATGGAGGTCGATATCGTCCCTATGCAGTTCGACGGGGATCCGGCTGATCCGGACGCCAATGAAAAGCTGGATTTCCGAAACACTCTTGCATTTACAGACTTTGAAGTTACCCTGGATCCGGCCGAATACCGTCACGGCAACATAGACATACTGGATGTACAGAAGCGCATGGCGGAGGTTGACGAAGAGATGGACTTTTTTACGCTCTTCAATTTTTCCGCAAAGTGGGATCCGGTGCCGACCATGCTCACACAGAACCATGTCAGCAGCATCAAGGGTTTTTACGGCCAGACCACTGCTTTCCGCAAGGAAACCATCAAGAGCAATGTGGTGATCCTGGCACAGACACCGGGGCGTAATGAGGCCAAATACATCCATGGCAACCTAGGCGATGGGTTTTTCACGTTTTATGGCGGACACGACCCGGAGGATTACACCCATCGAGTTGGCGATCCACCGACCGAGCTGGAACTCTTCCCCAACAGTCCCGGATACCGGTTGATCCTCAACAATATCCTTTTCCCTGCAGCTCAAAAGCAGGAAATGCAGACGTTGCGCGACAAGCAGCAGCAGCAGCTTAATCGGTTTGCATCCGGTCAATGAGCATCAGGCCCACTTAAAGATCCATTGCCTTGGACATTCTCTCAGGATTACGGATTTCCGGTTGGGATCAGCTGCTGCTTTCTCCCTGGAAATGCTTTTTAGCCGCATCCCAGATTGCGTCCATTTCTTCCAGCGTAGCATCTTTGAGGTTTTTTCCCTGCTTGCTCAGCACCTCTTCGATATACTGGAAGCGTCGCTTGAATTTTCGGTTGGTCAGACGCAGGCAGTCCTCGGAATTCAGCCCTGCAAGTCGTCCCACATTCACCATTGAAAATAGCAGATCGCCGAATTCCCCGGCCTTTTCCTCTTCATCCCCTTTCTGTGCCGCTTTTTTGAATTCCTCGATCTCCTCTGTCAGTTTTGGCCATGCCTCTTCCCAGGTCTTCCAGTCAAATCCCACTGCGGCTGCCTTTTCCTGCATGCGCTGCGATTTTATAAGGGCGGGAAGCGTATCCGGCACTCCCTGAAGCACCGAACTTCGTTCTTTCTCCTTCATCTTGAGATCCTCCCAGTTCCGAACAACCGTGGCAGAATCGCCGGCGGTGGTATCTGCAAATACATGGGGATGTCTGCGGATGAGTTTCTCCTGGATCCCGTAGATGACATCGCCTATCTCAAAGCGTCCGGACTCACGGGCTATTTCGGTGTGAAATACCACGTGAAGCAGAAGGTCTCCCAGTTCTTTTTTAAGTTCGGCAGGATCGTCATTGTCGATTGCTTCAATAGCCTCGTATATTTCCTCCACCATCAGATCCTTGATGGATTCATGTGTCTGTTGGCGATCCCAGGGACATTCCCTGCGAAGGATGGCCATGATTTCTACGAGGTCGGTAAAACTGCGGGAGGGTCTTCTTGGTTCGGACATGTAACGTTACGAGAGTGAATTCAGCTCCCATCTCTTGAACGATCCGCCATGGAACTCGGACAGGTCCGACAGATAATCACAAAGATCACTTATGGTTTGATGATCCGGTGATACCAGTGCGTGTGCAAGGAGAATCCAGCAGGAGCCGGCAGGTATGACATTAATTTCCCAATGCTCTTTCTGCAATCGGGCTGCCAGGTAATATGCGGAACTTTCCTCGTATATTTCAATATAAAAAACTATCGGCCTTTCCGGTTCAGCGGGTCTGTAACCAAAATCAGGATAAAGCTCTTTATCATTGATTGCTTTCATAATCGGAACGATGTGCTTTCAGGTGTCGTTTAGCTGGCATCGATAATGCTAGAAGTCAGACAAAACCAAATTACAAAGGTTCTTTTCTTCATACAAAATTTATATTTTTTTTGTATGGGTTTTTTCAAAGATGCTGATTCCATGTTCAATGGCATGTCAGCTTCTATCCATTCAGGCTCTTATCTACATTAATAACCTCTGCTTGCCCGGGGGTGTGTTTTGATAAGAAGTATGGCACCGAGCGATACAGGTACATTTTTTAGTTCGCCAAAAGCATTCGCATGCAATGCTTTTGTGAATTTCATTTGAATAATCTGATGAAATTGATGGCGATTATCAGTATCATCTCTTGTCGGGAAACTGCAGGTATGGATATTTTGCAAGGGCTGTTTGCTGCAATAGCAATGCTGTTCAGAATCACATATTCCAGCTGAATTCAGAATGATTGTAAACCTGTCTCTCCTGATCACCTCTGCGGTACCAGAATTTTCCGATGAAATGAACCGCACAGGTGCACGAAATGTTATTCACACGTAACAAAAAAGCAAATTCCTGTGCTGAAAGCCGTCTTTTATTTTTTCATAAAATCATGATTTTATTATGCACGGGTTATTAATGGAATTAGTGATAATCATTTGCAAAATACGGAGCATCTATGAGCAAAAAACTTCATGAGAACATTGACACTGACAAATATCCCTATATCAATCGGGGATTGGAGGGTATCGTCGCTTTCTCTTCCACAAAAAGTGCCATTGATGGTGAAAAGGGTGAACTGATTTATGCGGGCTACAATATTGACGTACTCGCTCAGAAGGCCACATTCGAGGAAGTCGCTTTTCTTTTATGGAACGACCGCCTGCCAACAGCAGCAGAGCTGGATGATTTGAAGGAAAAACTGATTGCTGAACGTGAACTTCCCGAGCCGGTGATCGATTATCTGAAAAGCACCAGCAAAGATGCTGAACCCATGTCCGTATTGCGTACCGCAACCTCCATGCTGGCTGACTTTGATGAAGAGGCGCCTGACGATGATCCTGACGCCAACATGCGAAAATCTATCCGCATGACAGCTAAAATGCCAACAATCATAGCCGGGTACCAAAGAGTCCGGGATGGCAAGAATATCATCGCTCCTTTGAAGAATGGCAGTACTGCGTACAATTTTCTCTATATGCTCAATGGAGAGCGGCCCGGTGAGAGTACCGAGAAGACCATGGATATCTGCCTGATCATCCACGCCGAGCATGGGATGAACGCGTCCACGTTTACTGCCCGGTCAATCTGTTCGACCCAGTCCGACATCTACTCTGCCGTCACCGGCGCCATTGGCTCCCTGAAGGGGCCCTTGCATGGAGGTGCCAATGCAGCAGTAATGAAAATGCTGCTCAAGCTGGACAAAGATGCTGACGTTGAAGCATACATCAAAGAACGGCTGGCCGAACGAAAAAAAGTAATGGGTTTCGGTCATCGCGTTTATCGTACCGTTGATCCAAGAGCCAAACATCTTCAAACCATGGCCAAGTCCCTTGCTGAAGAAACCGACAGTGTCTACCTGTACGAATGGTCGGAAAAGATCACGGAGGTCATGAAAAAAGAGAAGGGAATTGACCCCAATGTGGATTTCTTCTCAGCAACGGTGTATTATTCCATGGGAATCAAACCCGATCTTTTCACATGTATCTTTTCCATGAGCCGAATTACCGGCTGGACGGCCCACTACATCGAACAGGCCGCCCATAACCGCCTGATACGTCCACGGCAGCTGTATGTTGGTGAAAAGAACCTCCCATGGACTCCTGTTGAAAAACGGAAATAATCCTTTTACGCATTTCACCATGCCTGCATCGGTTGAAACGGCACAGAAGAAGGTACTGGCTTACATGCTCCGCAAAGGGGCTCAGACCGAATATGGGAAACGATACCGTTTTTCGAAAATAACCGGTTTCGATGAGTACGTCCGTAAGGTACCCATGGTTACCTATGAAGATATCGAGCCGTACATTGAGCGGTTGAAAAAAGGAGAACAGTATCTTCTTTGGCCGAACAAAATCCAGAATTTTGCCGTATCTGCAGGCACTACAGGTAAGGGCAAGCACATTCCGTTGAGTGAAGACCGGCTTCGGAGCGACCAGCGCTTCATGCGAAAGGTCATCATTTCCTACATCAAACAGAACCCGAATTTCCTCCATTTCTTCATGGGCAGTCACGTAAGTCTGCCCGGAAATATTGAACGGCTCGATTCAAAATCCAACATACGATTGGGCGAGATCAGTGCCTACCTTGCCAAACTTTCACCCGGCTGGCTCTCCCTGTTTCAGGTCCGGTCCCCCCAGACCATGATACGGGAAGAGTGGACGGAAAAGTTCGATCGAACCCTGGAGCGTGCTGTACACTCTGATGTCCGTAAAATTGTGGCTATCCCGTCCTGGGCTTTGCGCTTTTTTCAGCGGGCACTGGAGATTACCGGCAAAAAGCACATACGTGACATCTGGCCGAATCTGCGACTTCTGATCTGCGGTGGAGAGGCGCTGAACACCTACCGCCCCCATTTCAACCAGCTTCTCGAAGGGCTGGATATGGATTACATCGAGAATTACGGCGCCTCTGAATCATACTTCGCATTCAGCGACGACCTGAACCGTACGGACCTGCGCCTCATCATTGATAACGGCGTTTTTTATGAATGGATACCGAATCCCAAAGAGCACAAGGACAATCTTCAGGGACAGAAAACCATACCAACATGGCAGGTTGAGAAAGGAACCCCCTATTCCCTGGTTGTCACCAGCAATTCCGGACTCTTCCGGTACATGATCAATGACGTAATTGAATTCTCGGATGTTGAGCAGCCCCGCATTCACGTGGTCGGACGCGTATCCGAGATCTTCGACCGCTTCGGAGAGGCGATAGAGTCCTATGAAGCTCAAAACGCTCTTGATACGGCAGCCCGGCAAACCGATTCGAAGTTTTCCGTTTTTGCCATGGGCGGACTGATCGATCCGGACATCGGGGCACCGAGACATTACTGGTTTATCCAGTGGGTCAAAGAGCCCGAAAACATGGAAGAATTCACCCGTCTTCTCGATGACAGTCTTCGCAAGATCAACCGGCACTATCACAATCGAAGGGAGAGCATGGGCATCCACCCGCCAGTCATACTCAATCTCACCAAAGATGCCATGTACCAGTGGCGTGAAAAGCATCAGTCCCTGCACGCCCAGACCAAAATGCCCCGCATACTGGACGATGAAGAAAAAACCATCGATATGATAGCCATCTGCAGAAAAGCGGCTGCTGATACCCATAAAAAAAGCGTCAGCTGACAGAACTCCCCTGTTGCGTCTCAATATCGCCTTTACCCGCGACACTCCTGCTCCCTTTCTTCCCTGGCCGGGCACTCGTTTTGCTTTGGCATCAAATCCGCTTGATTTTTTTCTTGACAATAACAAGCAGATTGTGCAATATCATTGAGCAATATGTAAACAACCTTTACAAACCACGGGAGGCTATGGACTATATTCCTCGATTAGTTGAAAAAGAGATTGCACGCTCACTTCAAACAAAACCCGTAACTGTCATTACAGGATCCCGGCATAGCGGCAAATCCATGCTGGCGAAACAGTTGCTATCAAAAATCCGTGGCCGGGAGACGCTTTACCTTAATCTGGAACACCCGTCAGACCTTCAAAAGCTGGACGACCCGGACTGGTTCTTTGATGCCCAGATTGACAAGCTTGTCTGCATTGACGGGATTCATCATGTACCGGAATTATTCTCCGTGCTGAAACGGACAGTAGACGAGAAAAAACGTCCGGGCATGTATCTATTGCTCGGTGGTGCATCAAAGGAATTACTGGGACAGGAGACAAAAGCTCTCTATGGTTATGTCAATTACATCCATCTTCCTCCCCTTTTATACATTGAGGTCATGGATAGCATCAGCCTGGAAACCTACCTGACACGCGGAGGTTACTATCCTTCCCTTATGGCTGAAAGTAATGAGAGGTCGATGGAGTGGCGTCTGGAATACATCAATTCGTTTCTGCAGCGCGACCTGCCCCAATTTGCAGGGATCACACATCGTACAATGAGACGGTTGTTGCCAATGCTGGCTAATAATAACGGGCAGACCGTAAACTACAGCAAGATTGGCACTTCGCTGGAGGTCAGCCACAACACAATCAGGAACTATATCGATGTCCTGAGTAACATGTTCATGGTTACCC
>SKNL01000255.1 GCA_007120555.1 Balneolales bacterium | reverse complement strand
TGCAGGGCGTCGGACTCCGGGCCGACCTCAACAGGCTCGGCGCATATGAAGGATCCGCAGCCGTAGTGCGCGGACAGTACCGGCAAATGCAGTTCACCGGTGAAGACGGGGTGCAGGGACCGTACCGCCTAAGCGGTGCAGAAAACGAACAGTTTATCATCGTGCTTGCCGGATCGGAACGGGTCTACATTAACGGGGAGCGCATGACCCGGGGAGAGGAAAACGACTATATCATAGACTACGGCCTTGGTGAGATTACGTTCACATCCAACAGAATCATCACCGACCACTCCCGCATAAACATCGATTTTCAGTATCTGAAAGACGCCTACACCCGCAGCGTCGTTGCCGCAGAGGCACAGCATGACCTTCTGCTCAATAACCGCCTGTCCTTCGGAGTCTCCGCCATCAGGGAAGCGGATAACGTCAACCTGAGCACGCAGCTCTTCCTCACCGAGCAGGAACGGGAGGTGCTGCGGCAGGCAGGCGACGATCCCGACGAAGCCGTCGTAAGCGGGGCAGACTCCGTAGGGTTCCGCCGAGATGCCGATTTCCTTCTCTACAGCAGGGTGGATACGGTCTTCCAGGGAGAGCAGTACCGGATATTCCAACACCTGCCAGGCGACTCGTCCGGCGTCTACCGTGTGCAGTTCAGCCGTGTGCCGGAAGGCGAAGGGGATTACCGCCGTGTCGGACGTGCCGCCAACGGCATCCTGTATGAATGGGCCGGACCCGGAATGGGGAACTACATGCCGCAGCGCCGCCTTCCACGTCCCGTCGAGCAGAGCATGGTGGCGCTCAGAAGCCGGTTCAGGGCCACGCAAAACCTGAATATTTACGGGGAATGGGCCGCCAGCCATTTCGATCAGAACCGGCTCTCATCCATCGACAACGAGAACAACAACGACGTGAGCTTTCTCGCAGGCGTGCAGCTCGACCCGGTATCCACCCGCCTCGGCGTTTTTTCACTGGATGTGAGGGGACGCTACGAAGGAAAGGATTTTGCCTATTTCGACAGGGTGCGCGAAGTGGAGTTTGAACGCCGCTGGAACCTCACCAATATTGACGCTTCAAGGGAAGAGCGGCTGGAAGGATCCGCCCGGTGGGCTCCCGCCGGGAACACACACCTGGATATCGGTGCCGGGACGATCCGCCGCAGCGGTTTCCGGGGCGCGCGCGGCGACCTGCACTTCATGTCAGGTGAAAACGGACTTCCGGCACTGGATTACCGGCTGGAACGTATTGAAAGCGAGGACCGGAATTTCGGTGAAGACGGTAACTGGTGGCGACAGCGCGGCCGCATTGACTACGATATTTCGTTGCCGGTCGGGTATCTCCAGCCGGAACTGGAGTTTGAACAGGAAGAACGCCTGCAAAAAGTTGCCGGATCAGGCTCCGCGGGCTCACCCGATTCGCTTCTGGCCGGTTCCCTCAGGTTTCTGGAAGTCGGACCCGGGCTCTATTACCATCTGAGCGACCGGTTCCGCATCGGAAGCACGATCCGGTACCGCAAGGACGAAGGGGTGATCGGCGGCGGTCTCACGGATGAATCAAGGGGAATCACCCAGCGCTACGTCGTGGACTACAGGCATGGGTCGCTTTTCCAGACCAGGAATACCGTCGGAGTGAGGCAGCGCCGGTTCGAGGAAATATTCCGGCTGGAACAGCAGCGGACGGACAGCAGGGGCGTGCTGGTCCGGTCGGTCACCGATTACCGTCCATGGAACCGGTTCATCGATACCCAGGTTCTGTATGATGCCAACACTGAACGCCGTGCGCTTCTGCAGGAGGCATTCATCGAAGTGGGACCCGAATTCGGACAGTATGTGTGGATCGATCTCAATGACGACGGCGTGCAGCAGGTGGACGAATTCTTCCCCGAACAAAGTCCCAACGAAGGAAGCTTCATCAAGCAGCTGGTCCCGTCGGATGAGCTGTTTCCGGTGATCGCCCTCAGGGTACGCTGGCGTACAGCCGTGGATCCGGCACAGATCATCGATTCCCATGATGCGCGCTACTCGGATTGGCTCCACTTTCTGTCGGGGATCCGCTGGCACTCCCTTGTGGATATCCGGGAAGAGAGCCGCACCAGACAACTGCAGGATATCTACCTGATGCGCCTGCACCGTTTCCGTGACGATTCACTCACGATCAACGGGCGCATCTTTATCGAACAGGACGTGGAACTGTTCCGGAACAACACGCGCCGGGAACTGCGTGTGACTGCTGACCGCTTGCGATCCCAGCAGCAACAGGCAAGCGGACTCGAAAAACGCCACGCAGACCATCTCAGGATAAGGGCTGGCGGACGGGTCTCCCGGCGATACCGGATCATCGCAGCGGCATCACTGGGGCGCAATGAAAACAGCAGTGAAACTTTTGCCTCACGCAATTATGCCATCAGGGGCGCGGAGCTCCGGCCGCGGGTGGATATGCGATGGAGCGCTTCACTTCAATCAGGAGCAGGATTTTCGGTTGTCCGAAAAACCGACAGGCATCCGGAAAACCCGGCGATCGTAAGCGGCACGACAGTGCATGCCGATGTGCGAACAAGTTTTGGGCGGAGGCTTCAGACTGCCGCACGCATGGAACACCGCCGTTTTGGACTGACCGGGGGGCCATCCAGCAGCATGGGTGAGTTTGAACTTACCGATGGTGCCGGAATGGGCAACTCCATGGCCTGGTCACTGCAATCCGATTATCGCATCAGTGATTTTCTAAGGGCCAGCCTGCAGTATGACGGTCGCACCGTCCCGGGCCGTCCATCCATCCAGACACTCAGATTCACTGTAAATGCGGTTTTTTAATGGGATGGAGACCAGTTTCGAACAAAACGTTTTTTTTCAAAAAGAAAAAAATAAACAACAAGCATGCAGGTGTCTCCGTTCGATTGAAAATGGATCAGTAACCGCCATTTTTTTTACTATTTCTTGCAAGGCATATTTTTCAAGTTTTTGTATTATTGGAGTGCATTTGTTTCCGGCCAATGCTATATCACTGATTCATGTGTGTTTCAAGATAGTCAGGATGTCAGCGGCCTTTGACATTTGATGCAAAATAGTCTATAATCACCGTATTGCGAATTGTCTTTACACGAATACAACATTAGGTAAAAATCGGAGAATCGTATGACCCTCTCGTTTAGTGCACTGCTT
>SKNL01000012.1 GCA_007120555.1 Balneolales bacterium | reverse complement strand
ATCCACCAGAAAAGATCATGTCCCCCTACCGGTTCCGGGTATATGACATGCTGTTGCTGTACAACCTTCATCGCGATCCGGAAACCTCGGTCACCATTTTCCGGGAACTGTTTCGCAAAAACCGTTTCGATCGCATCCTCTGTTTTCTGGAAGAACACACCAGGTTCGACCAGGACCTGCGCATCATGGCCTCGGTACCCTGGAGGCCATTTTTCCGGGCACTTTACAGCATGAAGCACCGCATCATCACCGGGGCGTGATCCGTCACCGAGAGCCCAATGCCCTTGCACGACCGATTGGAACATGCCCTTGTCCGGGCGTGTCATGGAATCGAAAATCAGCACGTTGCATTTATAATATTTATTATCAAGGGTTTGTGCGATAACAAAAATTTATTACATTTGCGGTAAGCCATTGTATTGACTAATGTTGTCAGAATGAGCAATGGGCGGCACCGAGGGGGGGTCGCGATAAACTTACGAATTAAAAGGAGGGAAGTGTATGAAGGCTTTACTGAAGTGGGGGCTGTACCTGCTCTCGGCCTTGTTTGTGTTGATTGCGGGCCTGTTGATTTATATCCAGAATGCATGGAACCGGACCTTTGACGTGCCGCTGGACGAAACGTTCCAGGTGGTACTGACACCCGAGGCCGTTGAGAACGGTCGGTATCTGGTTTACGGTCCGGCCCACTGCGCTTACTGTCACGCGGCCAAGGACTTGTGGCCGGCGCTCGATGCCGGAGAGTACGTGCCGCTGAGCGGCGGTTACTACTGGGATTTCGAAATTGGCCGGATCACGTCGCCCAATCTGACCCCGGATCCGGAAACCGGTATCGGAGACTACACGGATGCGGAGTTAAAGCGGGCTCTGCGCGCCAATGTGAGCCAGAAGGGACGCGCCCTGTTTCCTCTCATGGATTTTCACCAGATTAGCGATCAGGATATACATGATATAATCGCATACATCAGGAGCCAGCCGCCGGTCGTAAACGAAGTGGCGGACAATCAATTCAATCTGCTTGGAAAAGCGATCATGTCGTTTGGCATAGGCCCTGTTGACTGGGGGATGGATGCTCCCCGTTACCGCCCGGCCGGGGGTGATCTCATCACCTATGGCGCTTATCTGGCAAACAATGTCACGGCATGCATGGCGTGTCACACCAAGAGGGACCTGAAGGACGGATCCTACATCGGGGAACGTTTTGCCGGAGGGTTTCCAATGCAATCATCGGAGCCGGGAATGGTGTATGTGACACCGAACATCACACCGGATCCTGAAACTGGAATCATGTTCGGCTGGACCGAAGATGCTTTCGTACATCGGTTTTTGGCCGGGAGGGTCTATGCCGACTCCCCAATGCCATGGGCGGCCTATGCGCGGATGACAGATGAAGATCTGAGGGCGATTTATGCATATCTGATGTCGCTTGAACCGGTCAGGAATGATATCGGCCCGATTTACACGGCGGCGAAATAACAGTACTACCAGGGCAAATAACGGCAATGCCGGCACTATTCCAGAGGCAGCGACATTTGCTGACCCCCGTCCGGGTCCTCGCCCTCCCTTTGGAAGCCGCTCACGGTGACACCGATCAGCCGCACTTTTCTTTGTCCGGCATCGGTTTCCCGCAGCAGGCGGACAGCCAGTTCTGCAATTTCTTCGGCTTCGGAAACCAGGTATCCGGGTGTAAAACTGCGCGTGATGCTTTCAAAATTATCATAGCGCAGTTTCAGGATTACGGTACGGGCTTCCGCGCCTTCCCGTTGCATGCGATCGGCGACTTTGTCACTTAAAGTAGCAAGAAATCCGACCAGCCACTCAACGGAGTCCACATCCTCTTCAAACGTTTTTTCCTTTCCTATGGATTTCGGGATACGCTCGGTGCGGACGGGGCGGTCGTCAATGGCCCGGGCAATGTTGTAGTAAAACGTGCCGACCTTGCCGAAGTGCTTGTTCAGGTCCCAGCGCGACCAGGAACGCAGATCGGCACCGTTTTTTATGCCGAGGCGATGCATTTTGGCTTCGGTGGCCTTGCCGATGCCGTGGAATTTGCCGACAGGAAGACGTGCGATGAAACCGGGGGCCTTTTCCGGTGTGATGAGCGCGATTCCGTCGGGTTTCCGCAAGTCCGAGGCAATTTTGGCCAGGAATTTGTTGCATGAGATGCCGGCAGAGGCGGTGAGTCCGGTCTGTTTGCGTATTTTTTGCTTGATCTCGCGCGCGATAAGCGTGGCCGACGGATTGCCGGGCTTGTTTTCGGTCACATCCAGATATGCTTCATCAAGGGAAAGCGGCTCCACCAGGTCTGTGTATTCATGGAAAATTTCGCGTATCTGCAGGGAGACCTGTTTGTAGACATCGAAACGCGGCCGGATGAACACCACATCCGGGCATAAACGCAGCGCATGGGCGGCGGGTATGGCAGAGCGGATGCCGAATTTCCGCGCCTCGTAGCTGGCGGCCGCCACCACGCCGCGTCCCTGAGGCGATCCGCCCACCACCACCGGCTTTCCCTTCAGAGAGGGATTGTCCCGCTGCTCCACAGATGCGTAAAAAGCGTCCATGTCGATATGGATGATTTTCCTGACGATCGCCATTCCGCGTATATTCGAATTATTCGTATCTTAAGCGACTTTTTCAAGGTGCCAGGCTCCGGCATGGCCGGGCATAACCGCCCGGGGCATCCGCCTGCACGTCTAAAATTACTGAATATAAACCGGATTTATGATTGGCACTTTCGTAACACTTGTGTTTATCGGCGTTGTTGTGGGATGGATATACAATGGTCTCGTGGGGGATTCCGGACCGGGCCTTGCCGCCTGCATGGCTTTCGCCATACTGGGATCCGTCGCCGGAGGCCTCATTTTTCTTTTTGCCGGCCTGGGCGGGGAGCTTGCCGTTGGACTCCTGGCATCATTCCTGGTCCTGGTTGCTGCCGATGTCCTGAGCCGGGAACTGTCGCACGATTAAGGGCATGGCACCATTCGCATTATCGCCTCTCACATAATCAGGGAGAGTACGAGTCCGCCAGCCGGAAAACGGGCATGAATACCGGACAACGAGCCTTAAGGCTGAATTGCGGGTTTGAGGGCAGGATGATTGGTACCATACAGAAGATTGCTTCTTACCGGATATATCTATATTTTTATATATGAAAAATT
>SKNL01000224.1 GCA_007120555.1 Balneolales bacterium | reverse complement strand
TGGCCAGGCTGACCTGTGTAGGATGCTCTGAAATGCGCGCCTCATCCATGCCGAAATCGCCGTACGTCCGCAACCGCATCATGTCCATTTCCAGATACTCGTCAAATTCGGCGTAAAAGTCTGTTGACGCATTGATATTGGCCTCCACGTGTTCAGCAAGCCGGGAACGACCACCCAGGTCAAAGTCCTGGAAAAGCTGTTCCACGCGCATGTCGACGAGGTTGCCGGCAAAGGTGAACCCGGTATGGTCCACGGCGAACACATCCCAGCGGAAGCTGCCGTCCATGGTGCCACCGTACATGGCCAAACGTGCGTCATCGGAGGCGATATAGTTCGGTGTCATTTCCAAGGTCCCACGGATATCGGTCGCTTCCATGGCGAAGAACTGCATGCGCTCGATTTCGACATCCAGGCTACCGCTCAAGTTGGGAAGCCAGGCATCAAACGGCTCGGGCTCGGGAAGCTCCTCGAAATCCATGAATTCATCCGCGTTGAAGAATTCGGAGCGGAACCTGCCGGAGAAAACAGCGGGATCGGCCTCGCCGGGTTCGTACATCAGCGACTTGTAGCGGCGCACGCTGCCGGAAAGATGATAATCGGATTCGCCGAACAGGAAGCGGACGTCACGGGTCTCCAGATCATCCCCGCGGAACACAAGCTCCCCGTTAAGGTCGCTCAGCGGCAGCATCAGGTCGGGTGATGTCATGTTGACATTCTCGGCAGTCACGTTTCCGTCCAGCCGGACGGCCTCCAGATCATCGATCCGTCCCCTCAGGCGCACATTGGAGTTGACACGCCCATCCATGACCAGGCCGAGCTCATCCTCCAGCGGATAGTAGGCGTTCATCTCACCAAGCGCCAGTAATCCGTTTATCCGCAGATCAAACGTTGCATTGTCCTCCATATAGTTCCCGATGCTTCCGGTCATGGTAAACCGGTTGGATCCGGAACGCACCGACGATTCTGATATCGTGACCTCGCGATGGGTGATTTTGGCCTGTGCCGTCAGACGGTCGATCGCCTGTCCCAGCTCGTGATGGGCCAGGTAGCCGTCGGTCAGTTCCACATCCAGGTCAAAAGCCGCCTCGTCGGGTTCATTTACCCGGCCATTGGCCGATCCGCGCACCCGGATCGATCCGCGCATGGCCAGCGTATCCTCGTCGATGGGGACATACTCTTTGATGGTTGCCAGGTCCAGGGCCACCTCACCCGAGAACTGGAACGTGGCCGCATCCATATCAAGCGGCGATGTCACCCGCCCGGTTGCCGAAACAAAATTGTCGGAGGACCGTGCCGTGGCCTGATCGATGCGCACCTCCCGGTGTGTCGCCCGCAGCTCAACCAGGATGTCTTCGACGGGACGTGCGACTTCGGCATGGACAATCCGTCCGTCCGTCAGCCTCACCGTCACATCAAACCGGGAATCTTCCGGTGTCCGGAGAGGGCCATCCGCCGACGCCTCCATTTCCACGAGACCGGCCAGTTCGGTGATGTCAAATTCGGCCAATGGCACATAGAGATCGGCTGTGGACAGATCGGCGTTCATGGAACCGCTGAAGCTGAATTGCGCGCCTTCTTCAAGCGGGTTGCGGATTTCGCCGGACGCGGAGAGCCGGGCCTCGCCGGCTGTGGCTTCAAATGCGTGGATGGTAACGAGGTCATTTACAGCTTCGGCGCGCAGGGTAATGTTCGAAATACGCTCGGGAACATCGCTGTGACGGATGAAGCCGTCCGTGATGACGGCACGCGCTTCGAACGACGGCAACTCCTCTTCGCTGATACGTCCCTGCAAGGTGACGACAAATTCCAATTCGCCGCCGGTCTCAAGATCGCCGAGCAGATCCTCGTATTCCGGCGGGACCAGGTCCAGGAGAGCACCGAAATCATCGGATTCGGAATCCACGCGCAGGTCCACCAGCGGCTCGCCTCCGCCCCAATCCGACACGCTGCCCTCAAGGGCCAGCCCGAGTCCCAACAGGTTCAGCTGACCGTCACGGATGTTCAGGATCTCACCGGCGAGATCCAGTTCGGAGGTTTGGGACAGTGAGAACCTGAGCCCCGAAACCATTTGCTGCCCCTCAATGGTCACATCCAGGCTGCCCAGTGTCAGATCCATCGTGCTCTCAAGTACTTCGGAAAAGCGGAGCGAACTGCGCAGGTTCAGATCGTCCATCCGGACCGCATTCCCGGTCTGAAAATCCTGATATCCAAAAATGGCGCCGGTTATGATGATTTCCGAAAGGTCAAGATCCGGCAGCTCCGCGGGTTCATCGTCCGGCGGCTCCTCCGGAAAGAAGTCATCCAGGTTCGTGGTCCCGTCGCGGTACACGATGTAAGTGAACTCCGGCCGGTCGATCTGCAGCCGGTGGACGCTGATCTCGCCCCTGATAAGCGGCATGAGGTTCACCGACACCATCACGCGCTCCACACTGGCCAGCTTGTCCTCACGCGGATCGGGAACATCCACCCCTTCAATGATCAGACCAAACCGGGGAAACGTCCGGAAAAGGCTGTATGAAAGACGCTCGATCTGCACGTCACGTCCGGTGGCGTCCTGCACCGCCGGAAGCACATGGGAGCGCAGCCGTTCGTCAGTCAGGTACAGAGAAAGTCCGCCAATAAGGATAAGCAGGATCAATACAATGATTCCGAGTATCAGAGCCAGTTTTTTCATCTGTTTAAATCAATTTAGATTCATATGGTCAGAATGAATTCACATGACAGGATGTAATCATCCTGCTGTGTGTCAGCCCGAGGCTGTCATGTTCATTTCATGTGTTTAAAATTTTCGATTTCTAAGGTCAGAGCCCGTTTCCACCGCAGGGCATATCCGTCGCCAAAAAGCCATCCGTTCTCACTGTTTACCTATCCAAAGATAGGAAAATCACTTCTGGAAACCCACATGGCTACTGCTCCCTGACAGATCAATTACAGCCGCTATCCGCACGGCTCCTGCACCCGGAAAGATTAGTCGCAGCTGCAATCCTTCGAAATCAGGTTTCGGGCTTTCAGGAATTCGCAGAGCAGCTCGCACAGGTCGGGCTTGCCGATCTCCTGTAGTTCGTATCCAACCTTGACCACCGGCTGGTCAATGGATATCACCCGTGTCAGGTCGATCGGCGTACCGATGACCACGGTATCGCAGTCCGTGGCGCGTATGGTCGCCTCCAGGTCTTTGATCTGCTTTT
>SKNL01000276.1 GCA_007120555.1 Balneolales bacterium | reverse complement strand
TTTCTTTGCGTAATAAGGGTAGTGACTCCACAAAGCACTGACATGCAGATTATTACAGGGCACAACATCATGTTAATGCTATCCGTAATCCTGTACATATACCGCTAATTAATTACAAAACCGATCCTAGCGATTCAAGACCATGAGCATTATTGAGAAGCAGAAGAAGGAAGTCACCATCCGTTTTGCAGGCGATTCCGGTGACGGCATACAGCTTACCGGCTCGCAATTCACCAGCACCACCGCCCTCTCGGGCAACGACCTCAGCACGTTTCCCGACTATCCGGCAGAGATCCGGGCACCGGCTGGTACGGTTGCCGGGGTCTCCGGCTTCCAGATCCATTTCGGAAGCAAGGCCATCCACACTCCCGGGGACATGTGCGATGTGCTGGTCGTCATGAACGCCGCCGCGCTCAAGGCCAACCTGAAATTCCTCAAACCCGGCGGCATCATCATTGCCAATACCGACGGTTTCGGTAAAAAAGACCTTTCCCTGGCCAAATATGCCCCGGAGGAAACCCCGATACAGGATGCCAAAAACTCCGGTTACATCGTCATCGAGATCGATGTGACCAAGATGACGCGCGAGAGCCTCAAGGATACCGGATTGTCGCTCAAGGAGATCGACCGTAGCAAGAACATGTTCGTGCTCGGGGTGCTCTACTGGCTCTTCAGCCGGCCGCTGGATTCCACCATCCAGTTCCTGAACAGGAAATTTGCCAAAAAACCCCTGATCGCCGAAGCCAATATCAAGGCGCTCAACGACGGGTTCACCTACGCCATTGCCACCGAGCTCTTCAGCGAGCGGTACAGTGTGGATGCAGCCCCCATTGAGCCGGGAATGTACCGGAATATCACCGGAAACGATGCCATTGTACTGGGTATCGCCGCCGTGGCAAAAAGATCCGAGTTCCCCGTATTCCTCGGCTCCTACCCCATCACCCCGGCTTCCGAGATCCTGCAGGGACTCTCCGGACTAAAGAACTACGGTGTCACCACCTTCCAGGCAGAGGACGAAATCGCGGCCGTAGCATCGGCTATCGGCGCATCCTTCGGTGGCAGCCTGGGGATTACGACCAGTTCGGGTCCCGGCGTCGCCCTCAAAAGCGAAGCCATCGGCCTGGCCACCATGCTGGAACTTCCGCTGGTGATCGTCAACGTCCAACGGGCCGGACCCTCGACAGGGCTCCCGACCAAAACGGAACAGTCCGATCTGATGCAGGCCTTCTACGGCCGGGCCGGCGAAGCACCCGTAGCCATCCTCTCCGCTTCATCCCCGGCCGACTGCTTCGACGTCACCTACGAAGCGTGCCGGATAGCCGTGGAACACATGATCCCGGTGATGCTGCTCACCGACGGCTACATCGCCAACGGTGCCGAACCCTGGAAGCTGCCAAAAATCTCCGAACTCAAACCCGTCGACCCCCGTTTTGAAAAAGCACGGGAAAACGGACAGGACGACACCCCCTTCCTCCCCTACAAGCGGGATGAAAACCTGGTGCGACCCTGGGCCATCCCCGGGACAAAAGGCCTGGCCCACCGCATCGGCGGTCTCGAAAAGGATCATGAGACAGGAAATATCTCCTACGACCCGGACAACCACCACAGGATGACCGAGATGCGGGAGATGAAGCGGGATATGATCGCCAATTTCATCCCCGACCAACAAATGGACGAAGGCAATGAAACCGGCAAGCTTCTTGTGGTTGGATGGGGCTCCACGTACGGAACCATCAAATCCGCCGTTACCGAAGTCCTGGAAGACGGAATGGATGTCTCCTTCCTCCACCTGCGCTATCTGAATCCCTTCCCGAAAAACCTCGGCAGCCTTCTTTCCGGCTTCGAGAAAATCCTCGTCCCCGAAATCAACCGCGGACAGCTGTCGCGAATCCTGAGAGAACAGTTCCTGCTTCCGGTGGAAGGTTTCAACCGGGTACAGGGCGTGCCTCTTATGGTAGCGGAACTCAAGGAAAAAATCATCCAAATGTGCAAATCCTGACGGTGCCCCCGGCACTCCGGGACCCGTCAGCCCACTTGCCCGAAATTTACCGACCAAACGAATTATCAGATAGTATTATGAGCACCCAAAAAACTGTCAACCAAACACGGACCAACGGAAACCTGCAGCCGAAAGACTTTGCATCGGACCAGGAAGTCCGCTGGTGTCCGGGATGCGGTGACTACACCATCCTCAAGCAGGTCCAGAACCTGATGCCGAAGCTGGGCCTGGATCCTGAAAATATCGTGTTCGTCGCCGGAATCGGCTGCTCTTCCCGGTTCCCCTACTACATGAATACCTTTGGTATGCACGGCATTCACGGACGGGCGCCGGCCATCGCCACAGGCTTGAAAATCTCACGGCCCGACCTGAGCGTGTGGGTGGTCACCGGCGACGGCGACGCACTCTCCATCGGTGGCAACCACATCATCCACCTGCTGCGCAGGAATCTTGATATCAATGTGCTGCTGTTCAACAACGAGATCTACGGCCTCACCAAAGGACAGTATTCGCCCACTTCACCGCAGGGACGGGTCACCAAAACCTCCCCTGCCGGATCTGTGGACAGTCCGTTCAACCCGCTTGCTCTTGCACTCGGCGCCAACAGCACATTCGCAGCCCGCACCATGGACCGGGATCCAAAACACCTCCAAAGCATGCTTGAGCGCACCGCCGGACACAAAGGCACCTCTTTTCTGGAAATCTACCAGAATTGTATCGTGTTCAATGACGGCGCCTTCAGCCCCTACACCGACAAATCGCTCCGGGACAGCACCAGCCTCTATCTGGAGGATGGGCAGCCGCTCGTTTTCGGTTCCGGCGATGCCTTCGGTGTTCGCCTGGATGGCTGCCGGCCGGAAATCGTTGACATGAGAAGCGGAAAATGGTCCGCGGACGACCTCTGGGTCCACGATGAAAAAGACCGTAACAAGGCCTGGATGCTCACCTCCCTGTTCGATGACAACACCCGGGAAGGCAAGCTGCCCAGACCGTTCGGAGTATTTCTGGCCGAAGAGCGTCCGACCTACGAAGAACTTGTCCGGGACCAGATATCTGCTGCCATGGAACAGTACGGAGAAGGCGACCTGGAACAGTTGCTCACGGGTGAAGAGACCTGGACCGTGAAGTAAGCAGCCCTCTTGCAACGTTGCGTCAAATGCAGTTAACGCTCTGCATAAACGCTCTGCATAAACGCTCTGC
>SKNL01000006.1 GCA_007120555.1 Balneolales bacterium | reverse complement strand
TCATCTACGAAGAACTGGACCGGATCCGGGAAGGTGATATTGAGGAGAGCGAACTTCAACGGGTGCGTACCAATGCGCGTGCGTCGGTAATACGGGGCCTCGCTTCAAACCAGGGCATGGCTCTGAATTTTGCACAGGCATATGGAAAGAGAGGTGACTGGCGGGCCATTTTTACGGACCTCGATGACATGGATAAAATTACTGCGGACGACCTGCAGCGTGTTGTTGAAACCTATTTCAACAGACAGCACCGAACCGTCGGCGCCATACGCACCCGCGATGAAGCCACTGCATCCAACTAACATCCTAACCTGAGAATCACGATGAGACAATTATCCGTTTTTCTGCTTTTACTTGTTTTGCTGGGTGGATGCGGCTCTTCCATACCGGCACTCCAAAACCCGGTCGAGGGACTGGAATTTCCTGAACCCAGGACCTTCACATCTCCCGAAGTGGAGCGCTTTTCCTACAATGGCATTGAGTTTTTCCTGCTGCAGGACCAGGAACTGCCTCTGGTCACTGTAAACGTAATCGTCAACGGCGGATCCTGGATGGAGCCCGGTGACAAAACCGGCCTGGCCTGGATCACAGGCAACGTGCTGCGCTCCGGAGGCTCGGAACAGTATCCCGATGAGGATCTGAACGAACTGCTTGAGGCGCGTGCCGCCAGCATGGAGACGTCATTCGGACTGTCCAACGGCTCTGCGAGAATGAATGTCCTCAAGGAAGATTTTGATGACTTGCTGCCGGTATTCACCGACCTTCTCAAGAATCCCCTGTTTCCTCAGGAGCGGATCGATCTGGCCAAAACACAGCAACGGACAGCCATATCCCGCAGGAATGAGGAAGCCGCATCCGTAGCCGCGCGGGCATTCCGAAAGCTGATATACGGCCCGGAATCGGAGTATGCCAGGAGCATTGAATACGCTACGCTCGATAACATCACTCGCGAGGACATCGTCGACTTCCATGAAAAAACATACCAGGCCAGCAACCTGCTGGTTGGTGTGATCGGTGATTTTGATCCCGCGGCGCTCCGGACGCAGCTGGAGGAGGCTTTCGGAATCTTTGAAGTAGGAGAACCCGTGGATATGGATCTTCCGGAAGTGGACTATGAATTCGAATCCGGTCTCTATTTTGCACACAAGGGTGACATGAACCAGAGCCAGATCCGGATGGGACACATAGGCGGATACCGGGACAATCCGGATTATGCAGCGCTGCAGGTCATGAACCAGATCCTGAGCGGCGGTTTCTCCGGCAGGCTGTTTCGGGAAGTTCGAACGGACCAGGGCCTCGCATATGGCGTCTTCGGTACGTACTCCAGCAATGTCCGCTATCCCGGAATGTTCTTCGCCGGGTTGAGTACGGCGGCTGAGAATACGCAGGAAGCCTACGAAGCGACACTGGCGCAGATCCGGCGGCTTCAGGATGAGCGGGTGTCCCGGCAGGAGCTGAATGAGACCCGCGAACGCATGTTCAACCGGATCATCTTCCGCTATGACAGTTACGCCCGCATCCTCTCTGAACAAATGAGCAACTACAATCTTGGCCTGCCGGAAGACGCGTTTGAGCAGTATGTGGAGCAGGTCAGGCAGGTTACCGTGGACGACATCCACCGGGTAGCCAATGAATATCTGCAGCCGGACAAGATGAAGGTCCTCATTGTAGGCAACCGGGATCTCATCGAAGATCAACTCGCAGAGATGGGACCGTATGAGGAACTCGACATCTCCATACCCCGTCCGGTAGCAGAGCGTGCCGCTGTTGAAGGCGATGCGCAGGCAGGACGGGAATGGATGCAGAAAGTGGCCGAAGCCATGATCGAAGATGGAACGGAGGTCGGCACACTTGTTACGAAAGGCACACAGTCTGTACAGACCCCTCAGGGCGAGATGTCACTGCAGACAATCACACGGACCCGGTTCCCCGATGCCATGACCATGGAGATAACCACTCCCATGGGAAGTCAGGTCATCGAACTGTCCGACGGCAGCGGAGTGGTACGCATGGGCGGTCAGGAACAGCCGCTTCCACCCGATTTTGTTGCGTCGATGGTGGATGAAATCAAACGGAATCCGTTGTATCTGGCAATGACGGCTGACGCGCTCGAGGCTACCCTGATAGAATCGAGCGACGATATCAAGACCATTCATATCGGCGGGGAATATGATCTGACCATGGATGTATCCACCCGGAACCAGCTCCCCGTTGAAATATCCTATTCCCAGTTCGAACCCCAGCAGGGCCGCGATGTGGAAGTCACCATCGTTCTTGACGACTGGACCTGGAGCGATGGCGTTCGCATTGCCTATGACCAAAAACGGTATTCTGACGGCGAATTGGACAGCCGCTCCCAGATCAGAGAACACACCATAGACTGATTGAAGTTCTTTTTTCGACCTGATTTTTGTATAATGCCTGTCCTTGAGAAGAAAAAGCCATGACGCGCAACGCACGCGCATGGCTTTTCCTTCTCACAATTTTCCGTGCGATCAGGAGTTACCAATGTCTCTGTTGCATTAATCGGAATTTCTTTTAAATTGAGTAATAACATTCACGCAGCTAACGCCATTAATTAACTGGCCTTTAGTTGCACAACATAGCAATCACTGTTACACATTGATTGATCTGACTTGACTGGAATGCAAGTCACTTTAACAGATCTGAAGAAATATAACTGTTCGGATCGCACCTGAAACGGTGCATGATACTGGTTTTGTCCTGAACGATAGCGGAATTGATCCGCGTTATAACAATCCAAGAAAGAACACTGGACAAGCCGAGAACTTCTAAAAAGGAGGTCCCATTGCCATACGTCGATTTCAAACCAAACGAGTCATTTAATATTGATGGGAAACCGCCCAAATATCGATCTTACAATCTCAGGACTTTTGAAAATATCCCCCAAGTAAAAAAACTCTCTGAGGATATCCGGTTCGATATTCGTGTGGTCGGAAATGTGTTGCCGTTCAAGGTCAACAACTATGTGATCGAGGAGCTGATTGATTGGAACAATATCCCCGAAGATCCCATGTTCCAGCTTACCTTTCCTCAGAAAACGATGCTTAAACCGCATCATTTCGACAAGATGGCTGCCGTTCTGAAAAAAGGCGGATCCAAACAGGAAGTTGCGAATACGGCCAACGAAATCAGGATGCAGCTCAATCCTCATCCGGCCGGACAAAAAGATGAAAACACGCCG
>SKNL01000045.1 GCA_007120555.1 Balneolales bacterium | reverse complement strand
CCGGTAATACTCCTCCGGGCTGCACAGATCGACGAAGTTCACGTAGAACTCAGCTTCAGCCGGTTCGTTTCCTTCAGCAGCCTGGATGAGGCCACTCTTGACCAGATTCCGCTGCAACCGGTCGCTCCATACATCAAAGACAAATCCGGGCCCGCAAACAACTACGGATCGGTTTTCCTGTTCCGCTCATCGGAGCCGGTAGAACGGCAATTTCAAACAGTTCGCATCGGTTCCGTTACGGACCATGCAGGCCGTCCGGCCGTGGGGCTTACCTCTCCCCTGACCTTTCTGCCCGGGCCGGGCGACATCATCATCAATGAGGTCATGTATCAACCCATAGCCGCACGGCACAGCACCCGACCCGATCAGAGTGAGTATGTGGAAGTCTACAACCGATCCGGGTTGCCATTGCAGTTGGACAACGTGTATCTGCATGACAGACCTGATAAAGAGGGATCTGTGCGCAAGCTGCTGCCTGCGGGCAACGAGCTGGTCACGCTGATGCCTGAGCAGTACGCTGTCATCTTTGCAGATACCAGTCATCTGTTCCGCGAAACCAGGCTGTCGAGGGCGTTCCCTTTATCAGAAACCGGTCAGGCACTCTTTCTCAGGGTCGACCGCCAGACGCTCGGTCTTTCAACTCAGGGGGACCAGGTCTACGTGTCCCATGGCGGCCGGGTCATACTCGACTCGCTTTGGTACCTGCCTTCATGGCATAACCCAAACCTGCTTGATATCCGCGGAATCAGCCTGGAGCGTATCGACTTCGATCTGCCAACCGGAGACCGGACCAACTGGACCTCCAGTACATCGCCTGACGGAGGCACACCCGCATCCCCGAACTCTGTCGTGGCCCCACCCGGCAGCGGCATCGAGGGCAACCGGGATACCGGGCTGACTCTCACACCCAACCCGTTTTCACCAAACAGGGACGGAGCAGATGATCACCTGATTATTCACTACCGTATCGATCGTCCTGATTACCTGATATATGCCAGGGTTTTTGATCGTCAGGGAAGGCATGTGCGAACACTTGCAGACGGCATGCTGTCCGGAAGAACAGGCAAGCTGATCTGGGATGGCCGGACGGATCGCGGAATCATGAACAGGGCCGGCATATATATTATCCACCTTGAGGCTTACAACCGTTCTGAGGACCGGAGAAAAACATATCGCGCCGTTGCCGTTCTCGCCGTACACCTGTAGGGAGCGTTGCTTTTCCGTGCAGGATGCATGGTGCTTATATGTTCCTTCTCGACGAGATGATTCGTCAGGTGCCCAAGAACGCCACTATTTCTTTCCGGCGCAAAAATGAGCCATTACGATCGCGGAAGCCACAGAAGCGTTCAGGCTTTCAACGGCTCCGGACTCCCTGCCATGCGCAGCAATGCCATCATTCCCGGCAGGATCAACACGGATCCTTTGGAAATCCAGATCGATAATATCCTGAGATATTCCCGTGGCTTCACTGCCGGCAACCAGCAGATCGCGACCGGTTGGCTCCACCGCAAGGTAGGACCTGGATCCGGCTCCACTGTCGAGCAGGTGGACTTTCCATCCCTTTTCGGATGCCTCATTGAGAAAAACCGGCAGGTTTGTGGTCAGGAAGGGCAATACGCCCGTTGCTCCGGCAGTGCTTCTGACAACTTTGGGGTGAAACAGATCGACGGTCCCTTCCGATAGCACCAATCCCTTTAATCCAAACCAGACGGCCGTCCTGATCATGGTGCCCAGATTGCCGGGATCCTGGATCCGGTCCGCAGCCAGAATCACGCCTTTCTGACCGAACATCGCATCGAAAGCGGAAGCGTCAGGCATACGGCATACGGCCAGGATACCCTGTGCGGTATCCGTATCGGCCAGCTGCCGGAACGCATGTGAACTGACCTGGAATACCGGAATATTTCCGGGTAAAGACTCCCCCGGCCAGGCATGTTCCTCCGGCATACCGGACGATTCACGGTAATCTGCCGACACAACCAGAGACAGCACGTCGAGGGCCCGGTTCTCAAGCACCTGTGCCACCGCACGGCGCCCCTCAACAACAAACCTCTTCTGCGCATACCTTTCAGACCTCTTGCGCAGCAAACGCAAGGATTGGATCTGCTTTTTCGATAACTGTCCGGGGTCACTCATGCCGGAAGTATAATGAAAATGTCTCTCTGAAACGGAAAGAGGACAAAAAAACATCAGAAATTTCCTGAAAAAAGGCCATATTTGCAGGGAAGAAATCCATCCAATCTCAGAAAACGCCACGGATGCACACTGGTTGTCATCATATGCAAGACAAGCGGATCCAGGCTCCGCTGCCCCGGCAATCTGCCAGCTTCACTTTTGGGGCTGGCCGACCGTGGCTGGAGAACATCTCCTCGTTGCTGCGGCACCGTTGCACATGGCTGCGAAGATACCTGATTCCGCCTCCGGCCACACTATCCGCTATCCCGGCCAGATTATCCGCCATCCTGGTCTCAATAACTTTTCTGATTGCTACGGCCGGCCTTTCCACGGCATACGGACAGCTATTGCCGTTGCATCTCGGCGGGGAAACCTATTTCAACCGCCAGCTGGACGCCATGCGCTGGCAATATCACGGTGACCTTGACTTCGAGCGCCACCGATTCCGACTCTATCTTGAAAATGAGTTCCGGTCCCGGCTCTATCTTTCTGACGGCTCTGCCCAGAATATCCAGGATGAGAACCAGTTGCGTATGCAACTTCGCCAGTCGTTTCACGAAAACTGGGCATTCACCGGCGAAGTGCACTCGTACAGCTTCACGACCACCAACCTGCGCCAGGAGACAGCCCATGCCGGCATCATGTATCATCCGCACGAGGAGATTGAACTGTCACTGATGGGCGGATTCATGAGCGACCGGCGCAGTGAGCGGATGGACCAGGGATGGTCCGGAGTATTTCGTGCGCGGAGCAGACCCATTCGTGCCGGCGACTTCATCATCCATCCAACAGCGGAAGCCCACTATGCCGACATCAGTCCGCGGCAGTATGCCACACTCCGGTTGCATACCGACAGCGAGTACCGTTATGAGGACTTCCTGATGCGTGGTGCATTCTCACTGTCCGGCGGAAAACGGGAAAGTTACCAGCCCAGCAGTTTTTTCAACAGGGGGCTTACGAACATCATTGAATCCATTCGCAACGATACCACGGCGCTGGATCTGATAATCCGGGTGCCGGTTTCAGAGGACAT
>SKNL01000261.1 GCA_007120555.1 Balneolales bacterium | reverse complement strand
TACAGGCATCGGCCCGGCATGGAATATCAGCTCAGGCTTCGATACAAAGAACGCTCAACGGAGCTGAATATCCTTGATGACTTTCACCGCAGACAGCGAACATCTGCAATTTCGGGCAGGTTGAACGGGCGCTTTCAGATGAGTTGGCAGGTCCATCCAACACTGCTTGTCCGTTCTCGCTATGATGCTGTGCTGACATCCCTCTCGGCTGCATCGGATACAGGCATGGCGGGAACATATGTTCCGGGTGACACCGGAGTTGCCGTCAGCAAAGCGGTGCGCTGGCGGCCATCAAAGATACTTCGATTTGATCTGGGATGGGCCCTTTTCGACACGGAAAGCTACAACTCGCGCCTGTATCTTTATGAATTCGATCTGACCCATGTCATGACTTCACGCATGCTTTCTGGAGTTGGCCGGCATTCGTATGCCGTAATACGGCTTCAACCCGTTGCATGGCTCCTGGCGGAATTGAAGTATGCAAGGATACGCTACTTCGACCGTCCGGCTGTCGGTTCAGGCAATGACCAGACAGCGGGTCCGGTCCGATCGGAACTTGGCATACAATTCCGATTTGACTATTGAAGGTCCCTCAGAGAAAAAAACAGGATCGAAAAGGATGCAGCGGGTACAAGATAGTGCTGGAATAGAGGAACCATGTGAAGTAGCAGGGAAGTACTGTAAGCGGCAAGGACAGCGGCAAGAACAGCAACCAGAAATGATCCGATATGGATTGCCGCCAGCATGACCAGGAAACGAAACCGTGCTGTCATCAGCAGCAGCACAAACAGCAAGGCAAAAAAAACATATCCGCCCGGAGTGGTAATGGTAACCGCCAAACCTGCGGCGGCAGACTCTATCAATATCCCGGTACCAGCCTCATCCCCGACAACCTGAACAGAACCGTCTCTACGGTGAAAATACTTCAGAAACGGGACCATGATAGCGTGGTTCAACAGGACTCGGACCGGTCGTATAACAATAATGTACGCCGGAATGATGCCAAGAGCCTGGAACGGGTAATACCAGCGATACCGGTTCCTGATTGCCCTGGTTATACCCATATTTCTACCATGATTAAAAAATACATAAGGTCATTCAGAGGCCGCAGGAGTATCACCTGCAGGAGTACCGGAGGGAGAAGCAGTATCAGTGTCAGCACCGGAAGCGTTTTACGTGTCAGCACCGGAAGCGGCAACAGTGTCGGTTTCAACGTCTGTACCGGCAGCGTCGGCATCTTTCGCGGAACTATTTCCCTTGATCGCCCAGACCACCCACATGGCAAATACCACCAGATAGAAAATGAGATTGAATGTGTAATCATGAATAACCTGGAAACCGGAATGCCAATGATACTGGATGATTGCCAGCACAAAGATGCGCGCTACGTTGACAAGATAGATTATCAGGATTCCGGTGGGTATAAAAAGCCGCCTCTTGACGGCATTTCCCGGGTAGGCAAGTACAAATCCAATGAACAGTCCGATCGTCTCAATTCCGTTGCTGCCGTCGATGATCTCGAGCCCGTTTGCCCGTGCTATCCCCACTATCCGGTCAAATGCAAACACCTCATAACCTGCCACCTGGAGCAGCATGGCCGTAACGGAGACGATATTCCGCGAGATAAATTCGTCCAGTCTTCCATCCGGTAAAAGCCAAAGATGGTACATCGCATACCATACGACATACACCCCCAGCGCTTTCAGGATGAAAAGCATTATTTCACGATTTTTGCCTTGAAATATTCTCATGGGGATATGTGTTTTTAACCTCCGGACAAGGCAGAGAGGAATTTACAGACAGAGACAGAGACAGATACAGATACAGATACAGATACAGATACAGATACAGAACCTTACAACTTATCAGCATTTATTTTTTCGATAAATGCAGCGGGGACTTCGACCAGGATCACCTGGTGCAACTGCTCCAGTTCCAGGGACACCCTCTTTTTGCCTCTCCAGTTGATCCACCTTCCCCTGCTTCCTTTCAACGGGCCATGGACAACCGCAACGGGATCCCCTTTGACATAACTTCTGTCCATTACTTCAAACGCATCCGGGCCTGCAAGGATTTTTCTTATCAAGTCTATCTGTTCGTCAGGAATCACAGCAGGCGCCTCATTGAAATGAATTGCTCGGGCGACACCGTCGGTTTGAACGGCATGATACAGATCCCTCTGCTCCGCATGAATAAACACATAGCTGCTGAAAAGAGGTACCTGAACTTTTTTCTTGCGATCACTCCACTGCCTCACCACGGTTTGCATCGGAAGCCAGACCTCATAACCGCCTGCCTCCAGTCGTTCTGCCACTTTTTTTTCAAACCTGGGACGGGTATATAATGCGTACCAATTAAGACTCATATAAATTTGAAGTGATTACGATTAGAAGATCGAAGTGATTAGAAGGTTGAATTGATTAGGAAATCAGCTTTTGATTTCTTGAAAAATACCACTCTTTTGATTGCGTTAATATCACAAGTTGATTGAAAAGATACCAGACAGAATTGAACGGGACTGCATCAGAACAAACTGAATGAAAACATACTGCATCAGATCATACTGAAAAGCCACCCCATCATCACATTGTCCTGTTATCCCCGGTCAGTCGCAACCTCAGGCTTCCGATTCACATTTCATCACGTTGAGGGATATCGGATACATTGAAATGCCGGATTTTTATCTGTCCGTGTGGTTTAATCTGCAATTTTGCATGCACGCCAATTCATTCACATCATTTATACGGAAGCCGGGATTGAATCAATGCTGTAGTTTCATCTTGGCCGCTATACCCGTATCTTTAGAGAATTTGAAACTTATGCCAACTTCAACAAGTATTTATTCATACGTGTCTTATGGGTAAACGAACCCTTGTGACTTCCGCCCTTCCCTATGCCAACGGCCCCATCCATTTGGGACATCTTGCCGGGGCTTATCTGCCTGCCGATTTCTATGTCAGGTACAAGCGCATGCGCGGCGAGGATGTGGTCTTCATCTGTGGTTCTGATGAACACGGTGTACCCATAACCATCGCCGCAGAAAAGGAAGGTGTCTCTCCTCAGGATATCGTGGACCGGTTCCACGATATGAACAAAAAGACATTTGAGGCATTCGGCATTTCTTTTGATTATTTCGGGCGGACCAGCTCCCCGGTGCATCATGAAACTTCCCAGGACTTCTTCCGCGTCCTGAATGAGAAAGGGGTGTTCAAAAAGAAGGGCGAAAC
>SKNL01000059.1 GCA_007120555.1 Balneolales bacterium | reverse complement strand
TTTCAGGGGTAGCCGCTGCCGGCTGAAGGGTGTCCTCCAGCAATCCGTTCTGAAACAGGAGTGCAGAGATAAACAGGGTGACCGGTGTCATTTAGTGCCGTTTGATTATTTAGGGTTGCGTATACGACTGTTAACGAATTCTGATGATAAAATTATTGCTCCGGAAAGGTTCGGGAAGTTCTTCGACAGCCCTTTCTGCATCTGATACCGATTTGAACTGTCCGATGCCTACCCGGTATGTGGTAATCCCGCTTGGCAGCACCGTCGACCAGCGTGTAGCCTTGTAGCCCTGGTTTTCAAGCCGCTGCTTTTCTATCTCCGATTTCCTTTCATTTCTCAGCGAGTGAACCACAATGGAATAGGCGCCAATCAGCACTTCATCTTCAGGACCCATCAAGCCATAGGGCAGGACAAGGTCGCGAATCACTTCATCTGCAGGCTCCGCGGCGATATCTTCAACCGGTTCAGACCTCACATCCCTGTCGGGCGGCGGGGCCACTTCCTCCACCGGGTCGGGTGACGGGACATACTCCTGTATGACCTGCTCTTCATTATTTTCTTCTTCGGGTATGGGCACCGGAATCTCATCCTGAACAACGGCCTGGTCACCGAGATGCGTCCGGCTCAGCCGCTGCCCGTCAAAATGGAAAAAAAGCAGCAGGGCAACGATCAACAAAGCAGCAATCGGTATCAGCCACATTATCTTTTCCGATGCGTACCTGCTCTTATTTTTTGAGGCACCCCTTGACGGTTTCAAACGCTGCGACAATGACAGCTTCGGAAGCGTAAATGGCCTGGGAGAGGATCCAGTGTCATCACTTTCAGCCGGCTCAAACTCACGCTCTGCATCAGGATCCCTGTCCGGATCCCCTCGATCGCCTTTTTCATCATCCGATTCATCATCAAACTCGGAATCAAATCCGATTTTTTCCTCGGCGGCGCCAGGTGTGCCTCCGGGATCGTCTTGAAACAGAGATTCATCATCCGGATCCGGTTCAAACGGTGTCCCGGCCTCCGGCCCTTCTTCCAATTCGTCCGGAAACCCTTCTTCTTCATACTCTTTTTCATACTCTTTGATACCAAACGGATCGTGTTCGTCGCCCCGCTCTTCCGGCGTGTCAGACACCGGGATATCCTGCCCCGTTTCTTCCGGGATTTCGTCACTTTCCGGGGCTGCGTCATCCTCCCGGCCTGGTTTCTGCTCATCGGAAATATCGGGACCCGCATCAGCGGCTGCATCTTCTCCGGCTTCCGGCTGCACCGACTTCGGCGGGGATACTTCGATGGGGCTCATCCCGGCATACTTATGATTCACTTCCATGGACAGGGATTTTTCCGGATCCAGGGTCATGGCGCCATCTTCCCCTTTCCGGAACGTTCCCAAACCAGAGACGTCGCAGGAGCCCTTTTCCTCTGTTTCACGGACAATCGCATCCACCCATGCCTCCAGTGCCCGGGAGGCCTCCTTCTCGTCGCTGCCCAGCGCCCTGGCCAGCAATGCTGTGAATTCGTCGTGGTTCAATCTCATGGGCCCCTCATTTTTCCGGTGTGAATGCAATAGTATCGGCCGGCGGGTTCATCACAATGCGACCATCCTTTTCCTGTTGCTGCTCCTGTTTCTGATGCGAAATTGAAAAGGTACCCAGCCCGTTTATCTGAACCTGATCATGTTTCTTCAGGTGTGCTGCCAGAATAGTTGCAATTTCCTTTTCTATTTTTTTCTCCGTCATATATATCACCAGTGCAAAGTTATTCCTCCATAAACCTGGAATGGCAGCTCCTGATAACGCTGCCAGACCTCATATTCCTGGTCCAGTATGTTCTGTGCCTTCAGATATACCCCAAATCGTGAATGCACCCGAATATCTGTACGGGCCCCGAGTTGCACAAATCCATCAAAAGATTCACCTTCCACCGTCTTTCGCTCGCCGGACATGTCCATCCATCCGGAAAATTCAAGCCATGATACCGGATTTGTTGTGACCAGTACGGAACCTTTCCATCTGGGAACATACGGAATTTCTCCCGATGGAATAACATCCTCTTCTGCACTGGTGTAATTCAAGCCTATTCGTGCGGCCATGGTCGTACGCCAGGTCCGGAAGACCCTGGAAATGCCGGTGTACCACTCCACATGCGTGGCCTCATCGACATAGTGATGTCTGTAGAAAGGAATGCCCGGATTGTTCCAGGGAGCAAAATAGCCGCGGTTGTAGTACTGCCAGTAGTCCAGTCCGCTGTAAAGTTCAACCCCGTTCCAGAGATCTGCTCCCGTGTGGAGGTTGATGTGGAGTCCGCGCTCATGCTCCAGCTCGCCGTCGTTGTGGATGGTGAAGCGGTTTTGCAGGTGCAGGGCTTCCAGTGAGGGGTCATTGACAAATCCCCGCAAGCGCATCTGTACCGAGAATCGTCCGGCCCCCTTGAAACGGTACTGGATGTCCGGGTAAAGGTACAGGTCAAAATCATTCACCGGATCATAGAGCTGATAGAACCGCAGCCAGGCCTCCACCTGGTGAAAGCTGCTGAACGTGTGGCGGTACCGTGCGCCGAAATTATTGTTAAGCCAATACTGGGTTTCATCGAGGCCGGTTTCATAGACCGAGCCGGTAGCGCGAAACTGAAGCCCGAAAACCTGATCAATCATGGTACCCTCCCAAAAACGGTTCAGGTTCACCTCATAGCGGGTCTCATTGGTGGCCTCATCGTCATCGGGATAGCTGCCGGTCCGGTCCGCAAAACGGTTGACCGCGGCCGAGGTCTGCCAGCCGCGGTAGGCATTCGCCAATTGCTGCCAGCGTGCCTGTACGCCAAACGTGTTGTGGGAAATGCGTACCGGATCCAAAACGGGGGTATCCGGAAAACGGGGCAAACCTGGCAAATTCATGACGGGCTCAGCGGGATGGGGCGAATAATTGAATGAAGATGACCCGGAGATCCCTAAGCCCCAGCGGCTGTCGCCGGACAAACGGGTCCACTGCAGCTCGCCGGCCATATCCCGGAACGATGAAAAATCGCGGTCGCCGCCGGTGGACTGGTGGCCGAACTGAAAGGAGACACTTTCCTGGTCCCGGACCGGCGTTTCTGCAAAAATCCGGAGCTCCGGGCTGCCATACGACCCATATCCGCCATAGGCATACAGGCGCTTCCGATCCGCAAAACGGATGAAGTTCTTTTCAGGCCTCAGGGCCGGTTCCAGATCGCTGAGCGGGATCGTGGCCACGATCTCTTCGTCCG
>SKNL01000126.1 GCA_007120555.1 Balneolales bacterium | reverse complement strand
TCATCCTTGAAAAGCTGACTCCCGAATCCGAAATCATTGCCATTGAAACCAATACGGACTTTGCGAGGTCGCTGCGCCAGCATCATGACAAGCGGCTGACGGTGGTCAACCGGAGTGCCGAGGATGTCATGGAGATTGCATCCGGCCGAAACTGGGACAGTGCGGACTATATCCTGTCGGGAATCCCGTTTTCATTCCTGAAAAAAGACGTTAAGCATAAGATTCTGCAGGATTCGGCAGATTTACTGGGCGACCGGGGATTTTTCCTCGGCTACCAGACCTCATCTCACCTCAAACCGCATTTAAGCGCCTATTTCCCGAACGTGCAGACGGAGATGGAATACCTGAATATCCCGCCCATGTGCATATACAAGGCGGGAAAATAGGGGTGCGGAGCAGGCAGGCGGCAACGCAGCGGCATGAAATGCAACGGCAGGCAGCCCGTCAGCTCCTGAACACCAGTTTTCCATACTTGCGCTTCCCCACTTTCAGGATAAAGGCGCCCTCCGTACCGGTTTCAAAACGGAATCTCGGGTCCGTTATCTTCTCGCCGTCCAGCGTCACCCCTCCCTGTGTCACCAGGCGGCGCGCTTCACTGCTGCTGGGGACAAAACCGGTCTCACGGATCACATCCAGAAGACCGTGACCGGAATCCGGTGAAAAAGTGAATTCGGGCATCTCGTCCGGCACATCTTTCTGGACAACGGTTCTTTCGAAATGCGCTCGGGCGGCATCCGCCTTTCCGGAACCGTGATACATCCGCGTGATGTTCCACGCCAGATCATGCTTCGCATTCCGGGGATCGTTTTCCGCCCGCTCCCTGATTTCGGGAAGACGGGCGTGATCCATGTCCGTCACCAGTTCAAAATACGGGTAAATCAGCTGATCGGGGATGGAAAGGGCCTTACCGTACATGTCCTCCGGCTTTTCGTCGATGCCGATGTAGTTGTCGTAGGACTTGGACATTTTCTGCGTGCCGTCGGTGCCGACAAGCAGCGGCATCATCAGGCAAATCTGAGGCGATTGTCCGAATTCCCTCTGGAGATGCCTTCCTACCAGCAAATTGAACTTCTGGTCTATGCCGCCAAGTTCGATGTCCGATTTCAGGTGGACGGAATCCTGGCCCTGGGCGAGCGGATAGAGAAACTCGTGCAGGGAGATGGTGTCGTTGTTCTGGTACCGTTTTGTGAAATCGTCACGTTCGATCATGCGGGCTACGGTATAGTGGGAGGCTAGCCGTATCACATCCTCAAAAGACATTGGAGCCAGCCACTCTGAATTATAAACGATCTCGGTTTTATCGGGATCAAGGATTTTGGAGGCCTGCTCGAAGTAGGACCGTCCGTTTTCGATGATCTCCCCGCGGGACAGGGCCGGACGGGTTTTGTTTGCTCCGGAAGGGTCGCCGATCATGGCGGTAAAATCGCCGATGATGAGGATCGTATGGTGTCCCAGATCCTGAAACTGCCTCATTTTCCGGAGGATGACGGAATGTCCCAGATGGAGATCCGGCCGGGTTGGGTCGCATCCCAGTTTGACGCGAAGCGGAGTTTGCGTTATTCGGGATTTTTCAAGCTTCTGGACCAGCTCCTCGCGGGGGACAATTTCGACTGTTCCCCTTTCAATGATTTCAAGTTGTTCTTTTACGGGGGGGATAGACATGTTGTTTATTGCTTGCTTCGGGTACGGAGAGGTAGCGTTCTACAGATTCCCGATACGGTTTTACGCCGGGAAGCACCCTTGCCACGATGTCATAGGAGGCAGGGGCAACTTTAAGCATGGGCTTGTAGAACAGGGACTCTTTTTGGATGTCGCTGCCGGAAAAACCGAATCCGGCTGCAAAAATCAGTACGATACTTACGATCAGGCTGCTTTTAAGCACACCGAAAAGGGACCCGAAAAGTCGGTTTGGTATGCTCAGCAACAGCAGCTGAATGAGTTTGTCAAGAAAAACGATGGAGACGTGCACGGCAATCTGCGCTGCTATGAAAAGCAGCGCAAAGCCAATGTAGGGCAGATAGAATTCCCGGATATTGATCAATGCGCCAATGATGGATCCGGCAAAATTGGCATATTGAAAAGCGATGAACACTGCCAAAACAAGACCGACGATGCGAAACACTTCCTTGACAAGGCCATTTCGGAATCCTTTCCAGGCAAAAAGTGCAACAAAAAGGATAATGACGGCGTCAAGAAGGTTCATTTGGATTCCAGAAGTTCACGAACGACCCGGTTGACCAGGGTCCCGTCGGCCTTGCCTTTAACTTTCGGCATCAGGGCGCCCATAACCTTGCCCATATCCGACGGCGAAGAAGCCCCGGTCTTGCCGATCACCTCTGATGCAAGCGAACGGATTTCATCCTCGGACATCATTTCAGGCAGATAGGATTCAATCACCTTGAGTTCATACTCTTCTGTTTCCAGCAAATCGGTCCTGCCGGCGTCCCGATATTGTGAAATGGAGTCCTTGCGTTGCTTGGCTGCTTTCATAAGCACCTCCTGCACCTGGCTTTCACTGAGGGTTGCATCGCTGCCTTTCCTCTCACTGATTTCCCTTTCGAGAATCTTTGCTTTCAGTGAACGAAGCACCTGAAGGCGGGGTGCGTCTTTTGACCGCATGGCCTCCTTAAGATCGTGCAATATTTTTTCGTATGTGCTGCTCATAGCTTTGCGGTGTTCGGGTGAAAATTCGATAATCCACAGCAACGGCATTGTTACGGCCGCTCTGTCCTTTTTCTTCTACCCTTGCAAATTAGCCAGTTTACCTAAACAAAAAAAGGCTATACAACAGATGCATAACCTTTATGAAAAAAGAAAAGGGATCAGATCAGGACTTTTGGCGGGAAATGAAATCTTTCACCTGATCCTGCTCCATCGTGGATTCATGGAAGACCACCTTGCCTTTCGCTGACTTTTTTGAGAGAATGACTTTGACCATTTTTCTCTGGGTAGCCTTGGCTGCGAGGACCTGTTCCCCGTAAATCTGTTTCTTGGCCATAACGGTGTTCCTTATTTAATCTCTTTATGGAGGGTATGCTTGCGCAGCTTGGCATTGAATTTCTTCAATTCCAGCCTGTTCGTGGTAGTTCTTCTGTTTTTGGTTGTTACATAGCGGGATGTGCCCGGTGCTTCAGTGCACTCAAGAATCACCTGTATGCGATTTCCTTTTGCCTTCGCCATAACCGATATCAAATATTTTTGTTAAGGGTGCCTTTTTCACGGGCCTCTTTCAGAACCGC